>JAFURN010000091.1 GCA_017480865.1 Ruminococcus sp.
CCTCCGATCGGACTCGAACCAATGACACGGGGATTTTCAGTCCCCTGCTCTACCGACTGAGCTACAGAGGCTGGCGATCTGGATGGGATTCGAACCCACGACCTCTGCCGTGACAGGGCAGCGTTCTAACCAACTGAACTACCAGACCATAGTGGTGGGAGTTACAGGGCTCGAACCTGTGACCCTCTGCTTGTAAGGCAGATGCTCTCCCAGCTGAGCTAAACTCCCACGACTTTTCGCTTCTCGAACCGCTCATTTCTGAACCTGTCCGCTTGCGACTATATTATTCTATCACACCGCAAGCGAAAAGTCAAGCACTTTTTTCAAAAAAATTTGACTTTGTAAGAATTGTGCATATATAGCATAATCCGAATATCGAAAATGTGCAGATTGTACAACAAGATGTCAGTTCATGCCATTTTCGCCGCTTCTCGCAAAGAGACGCAGCACCTCCAGCCGCAGCGGACGATGCTCCGGCTTCATCAGATCGGGATCCTCCTCCAGAAGCCGTCTTGTCAGCGTCTGCGTCTCATTCAGAAGACGCATGTCCTTTGTCAGGTCTGCGATCCTGAGCGGCGGCAGACCATGCTGTCTCTGCCCGAAGAAATCACCCGGACCGCGCATCTTCAGATCCTCCTCCGCAATGCGGAAACCGTCTGCGGTACGGCTCATGATCTGCAAACGATGCTTTGACTCCTCTGTCACATGATCCGTCATGAGGATACAATAGCTCTGATGCTGCCCTCTTCCCACACGTCCCCGCAGCTGATGAAGCTGGGAAAGTCCGAACCGGTCTGCGTTCTCAATGAGCATGATGGTTGCATTCGGCACATCAATGCCAACCTCGATCACGGTTGTACACACGAGCAGATCCAGTTCCTGCTGCTGAAATGCCTGCATGACCTTTTCCTTCTCCCTGGCTGCCATTTTTCCGTGAAGCAGTCCTACCCGGTAATCGGCAAAGGCATCCTTCTGCACCGATTCTGCATATGCAGCGGCAGCCTGAAGTTCACTTTCGCTTTCCTCGATCATGGGACAGACAATATAGCCCTGTCTTCCCTGACGAAGCTGCTCCCGGATAAAATGATAGGAACGCTCTCTCAGCTTACCGGTCACAGCATAGGTTTCGATCTGTTTTCTTCCCTTGGGCAATTCCTTCAGAACCGATATATCCAGATCTCCATAAATGATCAGTGCAAGGGTGCGGGGGATGGGCGTTGCAGACATGACCAGCTTATGCGGACAGCCGCCCTTTTCCGCCAGCATAGAACGCTGCGCCACGCCGAACCGGTGCTGTTCATCGGTGATGACCAGGGCAAGGCATTCAAATGCCACATCCTTCTGAAACAGTGCATGGGTTCCCACAAGAAGCTGAACGGCACCGGAAGCTGTACCGGCTATCAGCTGACGTCGCTCCTTTGCACGGGTAGAGCCAGTGAGCAGTCCCACTGTGATCCCCAGAGGACTGAGCATGCCGGAAAGGGTCTGATAATGCTGCACTGCAAGAATTTCTGTCGGTGCCATCAGCGCACACTGCATACCGCTGCGGATAGCAAAATAGCAGGCAGCTGCTGCGACTGCCGTTTTACCGCTGCCCACATCTCCCTGCAAAAGGCGGTTCATGGGGATATCCTTCGTCATATCTGTGCAGATCTCGGAGACTGCCGTTTTCTGGCTGTCGGTCATGGTAAACGGCAGCCCCTCGAAAAAGGGCTGCATATCTGTATCCGCCGACAGACGCAGTGCGGTTTCCGTCCGGGATTTCCGCTTGTACATTGCCATGCCCAGCTGCAATTGCAGAAGCTCCTCAAAGGCAAGCCGTCTCCGTGCTTCCAGCGCTTCCTCCATGGAACGGGGGAAATGTATGCCCGGCAAAGCCTCCGGCAGCGTCATCAGCTGATACTCCTGAAGAATATGTGCCGGCATCCACTCAAAGGGTTCACGCTGCAGTAGCTTCAGAGCAGTCTGCACATCCATTGCGATCCGGTTGATGGAAAGTCCGGTAGTCAGCGGATACACCGGGCGGATGAGATCTTCAACGTCCGCAGGAATCACGTGCGGAGACAGAATCTCCTTGCGCAGCAGGGTGCCGCTGATCTTCCCGGACATACAGTAGGTCTTTCCGCAGACAAGGCGATCGAATCCATAATTATTATTATAGAACACAATGGTGATATCGCTCACGCCATCGCTGGCAGTTGCCTTATAAATCGTGAATTTGCTGCGGATATACTGAGGCGGCAGCTTGGAGGTAATTTGCAGGCGCAGCACAGCAGTCTCACCAAAAGCTGCCTCGGCAACAGAAACCGGTGCTGTATAATCCAGATAATGCCGCGGCAGATGGTACAGCAGATCATAGGGCGTTGCTACCCCCAGCCGTGCATACGCCTGGCTGCGCTTTTCTCCTACGCCCTTCAGCTTTGATATGGGATGAAAAAGTTCATTCATAGCAGCCGCCTCCTTTCTGAGAATTCATTCCTATGAGAATACTGCATAAAGACTATGGTTCCCTATATACTGGCACGATACTCCGACGGTGTCTTTCCCGTCTGCTTTTTGAACTGCCGCATAAAGCTGTATTCACTGGTATATCCGCACTTTTCCGCAATCCTGCGGATACTCAGACCGCTTTCCGACAAAAGCTGCTTGGCATAGCTCACACGGCTGTTCATGATATCCTGCATCACACTGACCCCGAATATTTTCTTGTAAAGATGCTGAAACCCGGAACGGCTCATATGCATCGCTTCTGCCATACAGTCCACATTGGTGATCATTTCCGGTATGGTGTAGATCTCATTGCGCAGGCGGGTAAACCGGTGGTTCTTCTCTGCAAGATCCGGGTCATGGTGCCGTGCATTCAGCTGAATCAGACTGCTCAGCTTCAGCAGGAAGATCTCCACATAATGCCGTTCGATCTCCGCCTGATTCGGCTCCGCAGAGTAATGCTCATATGCCAGTATATGAATCAGCCGGGACAGCTCGTCCATCCGCCCCAGATGCACCACCTCATTAAAAGGAATCCCCAGTCCCTGAAGGCGCTGCGTATCCCCATCCTCCAGGCTGCAATACATCCAGTCATCGGTATAGGTATCCCCGTCCCCGTGATATTTACAGGGTGTTTCCGGCGTAAAGAAAACGAAGGAATTCTTTTTTACCTTCCGGGAAACGCCTCCGATCTCAAAGACAGCCGGCTCCTTGATCAGCAGCAGCAGGCAGGCGCCGTTGCCATGGGGTCTGTCCATGACGAAATCGCTTTTATGGGAATAATTATAGCCGATGGTTCCGATTTTCATAGCGTCCTCCTTACAGTTTTTTCTATCTTACAGTATAGCAGAAACAGAGGGATGGTGTCAAGGAGGAGCGTAATTCCCCATAAAAGATACAAATACCCCTTGCATTCCTTTTGCATTTATGGTATAATAAAATCACATTGATTTTTCAGAAAATTCATACTGAATACAACATTCAACGGAGGTAATTACTATGGGTCTTATTAAAGCAGCAGCCGGTGCAGTAGGCGGCGTTCTCGCAGATTCCTGGCTGGATTATATCAAAGCGGAGAATATGGGTCCGACTACCATTATGTGCAGAGGCACACAGGTAAGCAACAAGCGCAGCAGCAACAAGAAGGGCGATGCCAATGTCATCTCCAACGGCTCCAAGATCGTGGTAGAACAGGGTCAGATGATGTTCCTCGTAGAAGACGGCAAGATCATCGACTATACCGCAGAGGCAGGCTATTATGAGGTATTCATGTCCTCTGCACCGTCTCTGTTCAACGGTCAGTTCGGCGATACCCTCAAGGATACATGGGAACGCTTCAAGTTCGGCGGTCAGCCCTCCAGCGCGCAGCAGGTTTACTTTGTAAATCTGGCGGAGATCCGCGGCATCAAATTCGGCACCCGCAATGCGCTCCAGTATTTTGACAACTTCTACAACGCAGAACTGTTCCTGCGCTGCCATGGTACATATTCCGTAAAGATCTCAGATCCGCTGAAGTTCTACATGGAATGCCCCCAGCGTATGCAGGGCCGCGTAGACTTTGAGGATATCAACGAGCAGTTCAATGCTGAATTCCTGACTGCACTCCAGAGCACCATCAGCCAGATGTCCGCAGACGGTGTGCGCATCTCCACACTGCCCTCCAAGGGTATGGAGCTCGCCCGCTACATGAGCAATGTACTGGACGAAGACTGGAAGAAGGCACGTGGTATTGAGATCGCTTCTGTTGGTATCTCCAGCATCAGCTATGACGAGGAAAGCAAGCAGCTGATCAACATGCGCAACCAGGGTGCAATGCTCTCTGATGCAACCATCCGTGAGGGCTATGTTCAGGGTGCCGTTGCAAGAGGCATGGAGGCAGCAGGCAGCAACAAGGCTGGTGCTGGCCAGGCATTCATGGCGATGGGCATGGGCATGCAGAATGCAGGCGGCTTCATGTCCGCAGCATCCGCTACCAATGCACAGCAGATGCAGATGCAGCAGGCGGCTGCGCAGACAGCCCAGCAGCAGAATGCAAACGGCTGGAAGTGTTCCTGCGGCAATGTAAACAGCGGCAACTTCTGCACCGAATGCGGCTCCAAGAAGCCGGCACCGGCTGGTGAGTGGAAATGCTCCTGCGGCGCTGCAAACAGCGGTAAGTTCTGCACCGAGTGCGGTTCTCCCCGTCCGGCAGGTGACTGGAAGTGCTCCTGCGGCGCAACCAACACCGGTAAGTTCTGCACCGAGTGCGGCTCCACGCGTTCCTGAATCTGAAAATTAAGGTGTGTCAGCTTCGTGTCAGCACACCCTGAAACCGTGCCGCACAGGAGCATTCCTGTGTGGCATTCCATAGACTCTACAGAAAGGACAAATGCCCTTGAATACAGTACAATATAAATGCCCGAACTGCGGCGGTGAACTGACCTTCAAGCCCGAAGAGAAAAAGTTCGGCTGCGAATACTGCGACAGCTTCTTCACAGAAGAAGAGGTGGCAAGACTTTACGAGGAACTCAATAAGAAGGCTGAGGCAAATGCTGATCCGGATGCAAAAACACTGGAGAATGAGGAGGACTACTCCGATTTCGAAAACGGCACACGCCTTTATGCCTGCAACTCCTGCGGTGCGCAGATCATTGCAGAGGAGACCTCTGCGGCGACCTTCTGCTACTACTGCCACAATCCGGTCGTACTGGCAGGCCGTCTTACCGGTGAGTACCGCCCGAATTATGTCATTCCCTTCGGTATCACCCGTGATAAGGCGCTGGGCGATTTCAAGAAATGGTGCAGAAAAAGATGGTTCGTACCCAGCGATTTCAAGTCTGAGCAGCAGCTGGAGAAAATGAGCGGCGTATATGTCCCCTTCTGGCTCACAAGCTGTGATGCAGACGCACAGTTCTCCTGTATCGGTGAGAAAAGACGCAGCTGGACCAGCGGCAACTACCGGATCACAGAAACCAGTGAATTTGCGGTAACACGAAGCGGCCACTTCCCCTTCGGAAGAGTGCCGGCAGACGGTGCCAAGAAGATCGACGATGCGCTGATGGATGCGATCGAGCCGTATAACTACAAGGAGATCCGTGACTTCTCCATGCAGTACCTCAGCGGCTATCTGGCAGAAAAGTACGATGTCGCATGGGAAAGTGTGGTAAACCGTGCAAAATCACGCATCCATGACGGCTGTAAGGAGAAGCTGCGTGAAACAGTTGTGGGATATGACGGCATCAAGGCAGAGAACATGAACGTTTCCTACAGCAACATGGAAAAGGAATATGCGCTGCTTCCGGTGTGGTTCATGAACTATCACCACAACGGCAAAACCTATAGCTTCGCTGTAAACGCACAGACCGGAAAGCTGGCTGGCACACCGCCTCTGAGCATGCCGAAGCTCCTTGCATTCTGCGGCGGTCTGCTGGTGATCCTGGCAATCGTCATTACGCTGATCGGAGGTATGCTGCTGTGAGAAACTTTCTGAAAAAGACAGCCGCTTCCCTTCTGAGCGCTGTCATGCTGGGCAGTGCACTGCCTGTATGGAGCGCAGCTGCGGAAGAATATTATGAAGACACACCGGTGGATCCTGCTGACAGCTTCCTCGTAGATGAAGCCGATATGCTGACAGAGGAACAAGAGGCAGAACTGACGGAGGAGATCCTCGAAACAGCTGCATACATCGACATGAACATTCTGGTTTTTGTCAGCGGTCATCACGAATCCAGAAGCTGGACACAGATGTACTGCGAGGGACTTTGCGGCGAAGCCTTTGGTCTGGAGGATGACTCGATTGTAATGTACCTGGACCTTTCCGGTCATGATGATCCCAGTTACTCTCCTTACGATTTCTTCTACACAAGAAACCGTGCAAGATTTTATTATACAGACGATGCCTACGGCGGCGGAAACCGCGTACAGGACATCTTCTCTGAGATGAACCACTATCTGCCCCGCAACAACGAGGATGTAGAAGGTGCGGTCTATGAATTCCTGTTACAGCTGGAGCTGTACTATGATGTAGGTCCCGATCTGGATTATTACTACTACATTGCGGACACTGACCGGTATGTGACAATGGAATCTGACGGCACACTGGTTCACAGCGATTCTGAACCGAAGGAGTGGGGTATGGCGATTCTCATTGGTATTGTAGGCGCACTGATCATCACGCTGATCACCTTCTTTGGTATCAAGCATCACTATCGTTTCAAGAGCGCACCATCCAGTCTGCATTATCTGGATTTCAGCACAGCAAGCTTTGGTCCTCGTTCTGATGTATTCATCCGGAAATATCAGACCAGACGCAAGATCGAACGCAGCAGCGGCGGCGGTGGCGGCGGCGGCGGAACCCGAAGCGGCGGCGGCGGCGGCGGTAACAGCCGATAAGAAACCGCATTCCTGCCTTCGGCAGTTAACCTGCTAAATTACATATACCCCCAACATTTCAAAAGGAGTTGTTACACCGTAAACCGGAGTGACAGCTCCTTTTCGCATCTGGAAATTTTTTTCCAGAACAGGTGAGAAAAATCAAGGAGTCGTGCGTCTAACAGATGAAACCACACAGAATGCATTCTGAAAGGGGGGATCAGCTTGGATAACGGTGCAAGTAGCTACCGCCGTTTCCTTGATGGTGATAATGATGGTATGGTCGAGATCATCCGGGACTATAAGGACGGGCTGATTCTGTACCTGTACCGTTTCACAAATAATTTCAATCTTGCAGAAGAACTCACAGAAGACACTTTTCTGAAGCTGTATACAAAAAGGCCGAGGTTTTCAGAAAAAAGCACCTTCAAAACGTGGCTCTATGCAATCGGACGCAATTGCGCACTTTCCTTTCTCAGACGCCGCCGATGGATATCCGATGCACCGCTGGAGGATTATGCAAATCTCTCCGATGGAACCGATCCTGAATCCACCTACATAAAAAAAGAACGGGCTGCTGCAATTTTACCTTGCAGCAGCCCTTTTTGCTTAGTCCTTCTTATTCGCACGGTCAAGCCATGTAAATGCAACATCCAGTGCATCATACAGACTTGCACGGTCCGCCTTGTTTGCAATGCGTTCCATAGGATTCAGCTTTTCGTCAGTAGACATCTGATAAACCCGAATCTTATCCGCAATCTCCAGTTCCCCCTGCTTCGTCTTGTGAAGAATCTGAAGCCACGCTACATAGGGGTCGGACATATAGCCATAATAGAGTTCATTGCCGCTGCGGACCAGCGGATAACCCTTGTACATGAAATATTCCTGCTGCATTTTGACCATCCTTTCCTGCATTGTTTATTGCGTATGAGACAGAGAGCAGTTAGCTCCATGTCTTGATAAAGTCCTCATCTGTGTCAAAAAGGTCCATGTTCTCAAGGAACGTATCGATATAGGAAGCACGGCAGCCGAATGCGGATTCCCCATTTACTGTAATCAGACAGTTGAAGGCATCCTGACGGTAGAAACAAAGCTCCTGTTCCTTGCTGCCGTCATGAGTACGGAAGTACAGCGTGATCTCCGGCTCGCCTGCAGGCTCTCCGTCCAGTACAACAGATTCTGCGGTTGTCTGAAGCAGGAAGGTGTAGAACAGACGGTAACGCTCCGTATCACAGGTCTTGCCGTTCAGCTTGACTACTGCGGTTTCCTTATCCTCGCCGGTAATATCAAATTCCATGGACTCCTTGCCCTTGGCGGTGATGTTCATCTCTTCGATGTCCCAGACATAGGTCGCCAGTACCAGACTGGATGCAAGATCCGTCGGTGTAACGGATGCCCAGAGACAGTCTGCTTCCGCCATGGCATAGATCACATCCACGCCCTCCAGATATACCGGATAATACGCAGCTGCTGCACCGGTCTCCTCGTCGGTTTCGGTGAAACGATCACCGATGTTCAGCGTGTATACATTGCCGTCATCACAATCCATAACTGCTGTACCAAAGGGAGTATCCAGACCGTATTCTGCAAAGTCTGTCTCCTCCGGGTAGATCTTCAGAATATGATCAGCAGTCACGCCGAAAATACCGGTAATGACATCCGTAGAACGCTCCACGCTCAGATACGCCGGAATCGGGGAAGTCATCTCATGACTTGCCGCTGTACCGCCTGTATTTTCGTTGTTGGCATCCTCTGCATAGGTCAGCACGATATCCTCATCCAGATCCGTGCGGGATACGGTCAGAGAATTTACAATGGGATATGCATCCTGCGCCGGTGCTTCCAGAAGCGTCATGGACAGGAAGTCCTCTGCTGCCTTTGAGAAATTCGCCACCAGAGAGGTCTTGACCGCATAAACCGTATCCTCGCCCTCTACAGCGAAATAGTTATTCTCCCCATCAGAAACAAAACTGCCCACACGGAATGCAAAGGTACTGCCATCATCAAAGGTCATGACCGCCGCAGCAGCATCGTCACCCAGACCATACTTTTCCATCTCCGTGCAGTCCTCCGCAACAACAGAGCTTGCTGTAAGCGTCGCCGTATTATTGGCAAGGGTCCACGCCAGAGACGTATTGGTCGGAACATCCTCCCAGCCCTTCACACCGAATACAGCATCGGTTGCCGCCTCAGCGTCTGCCTCGGCGGTACGGATGATCTCGTAGGTGCCTGTGCTGTTGGTGACGGCAACAGACACTACGCTGTCCGGATCCTGGGCAGAAAGCGCCAGTGCAGCCGGATCCTGACTTGTCTCTGCGGCAAGGGATTCGGAAGCAGCAAGGCTGCTTTCCTCCTCTGCCGCCTGCTGACGGGAAACAACGACAACTGCCGCAGCCAGTCCTGCGATCAGGACACAGCCGCCGATCAGTCCGATTATTTTCTTATTCATTCAGCATGATTCCTTTCCTGAGGATTATCGGCTTCTTCTGCGGATCGCAACAATTACGCCGACTGCAACCACCAGCAGCGGGAATACCAGCCATACTACCCACTTGATCACATCGATCTGGTCCGCAGTGATATCCAGTGTTGCTGCAGCCACACTCTTGGATGCGATCACGTTGGATGCTTCCTTACCGCACAGTGTATTCAGTGCGCTGATCACATATTCGCCGTTGTTGTAAGCCGTATCGGATACAACGAGTGCATCCAGCATAGACATAGAGGTCAGCACCAGAAGGTCGCTCTCTACGATCTGATTGTTGGTGTTTACCTGATTCTGTACGATACAAGCAACTGTCTGTACGCCTGTCTCAGAAGTATCGGTATCCTCCGCTTCCGCAAGAGCCACCAGAGTCGAAGCTTCGGAGGTCTGCCACAGCGGGATCACGACCTTGCCATTGTTCATGCTCTGCTCGGTGATCGGACGCGCAAAGGGCGCTACGATCGGGAGAGAAGCATTCTGGAGGCTGCCGCTGTAATCGGTAGTTGCTACGCTGACAATGGGTGCGATCATGGACTGACCGGTACTCATGTAAACATCGTAGGTATTTACGATCTGGCTGTTTTCGTCGGTATCGCTGATAATACTGTCACCGATCACGATGTTCCATTCCTTCAGGAATGCATCGAGATTCGGGGTATCGCCCTGGGTATAGTCTGCAATATAGATCAGCTGCTTGCCCATTGCGCCATCATTATAGAGGAAATCAGACAATCCCTGAACGGCATCCACACTCAGATCATTTACCGGTGCCGGCAGAACCAGAACATCATAAAGCTCAGTATCCAGGTCAGCAGTTGCAAGATCCAGACCGCGGGTCACATCATAGCCGTTATCATCCAGCAGCGTTGCCAGCATTTCCATGGCATTGTAGTTACCCTCAGTTGCACTGTAGATATAATTCTCATTTGCTGCCTCGATCATACCAACGCTCTTGACATTGGCATCTGTAACGTTCATGATCGCATTGGTCAGCAGCTGCTCACCCTTGTATCCGGTGATGATCTCGGAGAAGGCGCACTGACTGTACATATACTGATAGTACATATTGCTGTCGATATCGAACATCTCCAGCATGCTGTACACCTTGCAGCGTTCGCCGCTTGCAACGATGACACAGCCTGCGCTGATATCGCCGCTGTAGATCGTCTGATACTTGGACAGGATATCAGGATCCTTTGTGGTATCAAAATAGGTAACAGACACATGGTCGGAGTAGTCCTCGTACTTGGACAAGGTTTCGCTGATCATCATTTCTGTTGTGCCGAACAGGTCCTTCAGAGTCTCCTGCTCCACAGAAATCGCGATCTCTACATCCTGATCGAGATTCTTTACATAATCAACCGTCTCTTCGGAAACCTCATATACGTTGTCAGAGGTAAGGTCCAGACGAATATCCGCCAGCATGCTGACCAGAACGTTGATCAGAACGACAACCACGATCACAACAGCGGTAACTGCGGTTGCCATAGAGCCATATTTCAGCTTCTTGCGCAGCTTCAGCTTTTTACGCTGCTTATCGCTCAGCTGGTCGCTCTGCATCATTTCCTGTGTATTTTCCTTCATCGCGCTCTACCTCCTTATCTCCAGCGTCTGGATTCCATTACACGAACTGTCAGGAAGTTGAACACAGCTGCTGTACTTACATAGAACAGCACGCTGGACAGGTCAAACAATCCGCATGTAAAATCATAGAACTTATTGTAGAAAGAAATTGCATTCATCGCTGTAGACAGACCTGTCATAACAGGCTGGAACAGCTCCGGAACATTGGCATCGCCGATGAGTCCTGCCAGCTCCTGCATCACGCACATAACGAACAGCAGCAGCAGGCTGATGATGTAGGCAGTGAACTGGTTCTCAGTCAGAGAAGAGACAAACACGCCTACTGCAATAAAAGCAGCACCCAGCAGCAGCAGTGCAATAAAGTTCGCTGCAACAATGCCCCATGCAACTGCGCCGAAAAAGCTGAGGATCAGCGCATAGACAAAGATGATCGCCAGACCGATGGTGTACATCATCAGCGCGGCAAAATACTTACCCAGCACAATGCCGGCAAGCGATACGGGGGCTGTCAGCAGTCCCTGATCGGTCTTCTGCATCTTTTCCTCACTGAAGCTGCGCATGGTCAGCACAGGAATCAGCAGGAAGGTTGCCCAGAACAGCATGGAGAAGAAGCTTGCCATATCTGCCATGCCATAGGACAGGGTAAACAGGTAGAAGCATACACCTGCAAATACATAATAAACTGTCAGATAAACATATGCAATCGGGGAGGTAAAGAAGGCTCCCATTTCACGTCTGAAAATCGCACCCATTATTCTGCGCCTCCCTCTTCGGTGATCTCTGCGGCTTCCTCTTCTGCTGTCTCCGCAGTCTCAGAAGCAGCCTGTGCAGCAGCTTCTGCCTCCGCCTCAGCCTTTGCTTCTTCCATCGCCTTCTTTTCCTCAGGCGTTACAAAGTTGATGATCGGCTTCGGCTTTTTTGTATCGGGTACAGCCTCTCCCATGGTAATACGCATGAAGATATCCTCCAGCGTCATTTCATCGGATGCCATCTTATAGATGGACCAGCCGTGCTCATGGCACATTTCATTGAGCATAATACGAATATCCGAATCCTGCTCCATAACGATCTCATAATCGAAGATACCGTTTTCACGTTCCATATCCGCACGGACGCTGGTAACACCCGGAATTCTGCGGATCGCCTGAAGCACCTCTTCACGCTTGCCGTCCAGACGAACGACCATACGGTTGATGTTGGAAACGCTCTTGGTGAGGTTTTCCAATGTATCATTTGCAGCCATCTTGCCCTTGTTGATGATGATCACACGGTCGCAGACTGCCTGGATCTCAGAAAGAATGTGGGAGGACAGGATCAGGGTATGACGCTTGCCCAGCTTCTTTACCAGATTACGGATCTCTACGATCTGCTTGGGGTCCAGACCAACTGTCGGCTCGTCCAGGATCAGGATCGGGGGATTGCCCACCAGCGCCTGCGCCATACCTACACGCTGACGGTAGCCCTTGGACAGGTGACGGATAATGCGGTGGGATACATCCGTGATCTTGCACAGGCTGCAGATCTCCTTCAGATGGGATTTTCTCGGAAGCTTGCACTTCTTCAGATCATATACAAAGTTCAGATAGCCCATAACTGTCATATTCTGATACAGGGGCGGCAGTTCGGGCAGATAGCCGATGTTTGCCTTTGCCTTAATGGGGTCTTCCAGAATATCCACACCGTTGATCAGCGCCTGTCCCGAGGATGAACTGATATAACCGGTGAGCATATTCATCGTTGTGGACTTGCCTGCACCGTTGGGACCCAGAAATCCGAGGATCTCGCCGTCCTCAACAGTAAAGCTGATGTTGTCCACTGCCAGATGATCGCCGTAGTATTTTGTCAGGTTTTTAACCTCAATCATCGATGAATGCCTCCTTTACACGTCGATGCACAAATGTACTGTCATTATACAGATTCATTGTGATAATACTGTGATGATGCACTGAAAGCTCAGGAGAGTCTTTCAATGCCCGTGCGGATTCTGGAAAGTGTCTCCTCCTTACCCAGAATTGCACAAAGCTCAATGCCGCCGCCCGGTGTACACTGCTTACCGGAAACTGCGGTACGGATGGGCCAGAGCATCCAGCCGTTCTTTACGCCCAGCTGCTCGATCAGACCGAATACGGCTGCATGTATGCCGTCGGCTGTCCAGTCCTCCAGAGTCTCCAGCACCGGCAGCACCTTCTGCAGGGCTTCCAGGGCAGTTTCCGGAGTGGTCTTCATCTTCTTATGACGATACATCTCCAGATCATATTCCGGCAGTGCATCGATAAAGTCTACCTGCTCAGCAATATCGGTGAAGATCTCTGTTCTCGGCTGGAGCACATGACACAGAAGTCCCATGTCTGCAACCTCACGCTTTACCGCTTCCCGGATATAGGGAACTGCGATCTCCGCATACTGCTCCTCGGAAAGCTTTGCCACATACTTTGCATTGATCGCCTTCAGCTTCATGCTGTCGAAAATTGCCGGTGACTTGCTGATACCTGTGATGGTGAAGGCTTCCTTCAGTTCATCGATGGTATAGATCTCCTGCTCACCTGTGGGCGCCCAGCCCAGCAGACAGATATAGTTGATAACAGCCTCAGGCAGATAGCCCTTTGCCATAAGATCCTGGAAGGATGCGTCGCCGTTTCTCTTGGACAGCTTATGCTGCTGATCCTTCATAACAGGCGCACAGTGAATATATACCGGAACATCCCAGCCGAATGCCTCATACAGCAGATTGTACTTGGGTGCTGAGGAAAGGTACTCGTTGCCTCTTACAACATGGGTAATTCCCATGAGATGGTCATCCACCACGTTTGCAAAGTTATAAGTAGGCATACCGTCTGTCTTGATCAGCACCTGGTCATCCAGGGTGCTGTTTTCTACAGAGATATCGCCGTAGATCTCATCGTGGAAGGTTGTGGTGCCGGTAAGGGGCATCTTCTGGCGGATGACATAGGGAATGCCTGCCTGAAGCTTTGCCTCGACCTCTTCTGCGGGCAGATCCCGGCAGTGACGGTCGTACATGGGATCCTGGTGAGCTTCCTCCTGTGCCTTACGGACAGCATCCAGTCTGCACTTATCGCAGAAGCAGTAGTAAGCATTGCCCTTCTTCACCAGCTCCTCCGCATAGGACTTGAACATTCCCATACGCTCCGACTGTACATAGGGACCTACGGGACCGCCGATATCGGGACCTTCATCCCAGTTCAGACCTGCAATACGCAGGGTATTATAAATCACATCAACAGCGCCTTCAACATAACGCTCCTGGTCGGTATCCTCAATACGCAGAATAAAATCGCCGTCCTGCTTCTTTGCAATGAGATAGGCATACAGAGCAGTACGCAGATTACCGATGTGCATATATCCCGTAGGACTGGGCGCAAACCGGGTTCTGACTCTTTTTTCCATGTGGAATACTTCCTTTCAGATAAGATGATGAAAAGCCGAAAGCCGCCGTGCAGCCAGACAGTCTGCTGCGATCGCCTCCTGCAATGCGGCAAGGTCTTCAAATTTTCGTTCCGGACGCAGAAAATCCAGCAGCTCTGTGCTGCATTCTGCCCCGTACAGATCTCCTGCAAAATCCAGGAGATGGGTTTCCGCAAGCGGAATACGTTCCTCGGAAACCGTAGGCTTGATCCCTACATTCGTCACACCCCAGAATACACCTCCGGGTGTGCGGACACGGCTGAGATATACGCCATGTCTTGGAACAAGCTGCCCCTTTCCAAAGGGCTGATTGATGGTCGGGAAGGCAATCGTTCTCCCCAGTGCTTTCCCGTGGCAGACCATACCCGTTATGGTATAGGGGCTGCCCAGAAGTGCTGCCGCAGTTGTGGGAAATCCGTCACGGAGTGCAGCACGGACCTTCGTGGAGGATACCTTCTCGCCGTCAAAATAATACTCCGGACGGATCTCATGGACCGAAAAGCCCATCTCCGCCCCGAATTCCTGCAAATCCGAAAAGCCCCATGCAGCCCCTCTGCCGAACCGGAAATCTCTTCCGCAGAAGGTCTTTTTTGCACAAAGCAATGTGCAGAGGATCTCTCTGCAAAAGGTCTTCCCGTCCATTTCCTGCATCCGGACAAAATCCGGCGCACAGACCGCCTCGATGCCGCACGTCTCCAGAAGTCTGAGCTTATGCTTCTGGGGATAGAGATAGGCAAAGGGTTTTCCATGCTTTCTGGGGAAGCCCTCTGTATCAAAAGTAAATACACAGGGCAGAAGTCCCTGCGCCTTACACGCTGCCGCTGCTGCAAGCACCTTACGGTGACCGAGATGTACACCGTCAAACAGACCCAGCGCAACCGCACTGTCCTGTAGGAGGGGCTTTGTCACAATATTCATGGCAGCATGCACCTTACCCTTCTGTAAAATTCTTGCCCACACGCAGTTCCTGCTTTTCAAAATCCGCCCTTGCTGTACCGATGAAAGCACCATCCGCACCATATACGGTATATGCTTCCTGCTCCCGGCGGATATTATGGATCCGGTTCAGGTCAAGCTTCACACCGCTGCGGTACATTCGTGTCTGCGCCTCATTCAGACGCAGCTGCGGATATGCCGCAAACAGACGGTCCGTAGGGATCAGCAGCTTTTCGACCGTACCGTTCTGTACAGCCTCTGCAACCTCCTCAAAGGTATAGCACTGCCCGAGAGAAAAGCCGGATGCCTTTGTCCGGCAAAGACCTGTCATGACGGCATCGCCGCCCAGAGCCTGTCCCATATCCGAAAGCAGTGTACGGATATAGGTTCCCTTTCCGCAGGAAACTGTCAGCTCTGCGGTCTGTGCCGCTTCGTCAAATTCATGCAGCTCTATGCTGTAGATCTGCACACGGCGCACCGGACGTTCTGCCTCAATGCCCTGCCGTGCCAGTTCATACAGACGCTTACCGCCTACCGATACTGCGGAATACATCGGAGGAAGCTGCCCGATCTCTCCCAGAAACTGCGGAAGCACTGCCTCCAGCTGCGCTCTTGTCACATGCATATCGGGATATTCTCCTGTGACGGCGCCCCAGATGTCAAGGGTATCCGTACAAAGACCGAACCGCACCTTTGCCCGGTAGGTCTTATCCTGATCGGGCATGATGTCACACGCCTTTGCTGCCGTTCCCACCAGCACCGGCAGAACACCGGTTGCCATGGGATCGAGGGTTCCCGTATGACCGAGCCTGCGTATCCGGAGGATCCCCCGCAGCTTGCCGATGACATCAAAGGAGGTGAACTCCTGCGGCTTATTCATGCATAAAATTCCGTTCATGCCTTTGCCATTCCTTTCGTCACGGCATCCAGCAGAATCCGTTTTGCTTCCTCTGCGGTTCCGCTTACCGTACAGCCGGCAGCCTTTACATGACCGCCGCCGCCCAGCGTCTGACAAATGGCGGAAACATTCACCCTGTCCGCCGAGCGCATGGAAACACGGAAAGCACCGTCCTCCCGCTCCTTCATCACAACGCTGACCTCTGTACCTTCTACCTGAAGCGGGAAGCCTGCAATACCTTCCAGTTCGGCATCGTCAATGCCATACTCCTGCATCAGCTTCTGCGTCACACAGACCAGTGTACACGCACCGTCCAGATAGCGTTCCAGCTGATTGGTCAGAATACCGTCCAGCTTCATTCTGCCCATGCTTTTCACAACAAACATCTGCCGGTTGATGGACGCATAGGGAATGTCCGGATGCGCCTCCATCAGTTCTGCAATGATGTGCAAGGTACGCGGACCTACATTGTCATACATAAAGCAGCCGGTATCGGTTGCCATACCCGTATACAGGCATGCTGCAATTTCCTTTGTAATGGTAACCGGCATTTCCCGGAGGATCTCGTAGACCACCTGACAGGCAGCAGCAGCCTTGCCGTCCAGACAAAGCTCCTTTGCATAGCCTGTATTGGAGATATGATGGTCAATACACAGATCGGTTCTGCCCTCGTATTCCTCCAGAAGGCTGTCACCCAGCAGCT
Organism: Ruminococcus sp.; assembly: GCA_017480865.1. Classification (GTDB taxonomy): domain Bacteria; phylum Bacillota; class Clostridia; order Oscillospirales; family Ruminococcaceae; genus Ruminococcus_C. Next base: position 16,867 of record JAFURN010000091.1, read on the forward strand.
TTTCATCTGCTACATCCACAGATACGATCAGATCGGGATAAAACATTTCCAGCGTTTCCGCTTCCGGCAGCATGAAATGATACCGCTCGGGAATGGCGTCGCTGCAAAGCACCCTTGCCTTCTTGCCAAGGCTCCTGAGCGCATACAAAAGCGTATAGCCGGAGCCGATGCAGTCGCCGTCGGGGCTGCGGTGAATGAGAATATAAGCGCTTTCACACTGCAAAAGACGCTGTGCCGTTTCCTTTACGGTGCGCTCTTTCATGAATTACTCACGCTCCTCCTCTGTTTCCGGCTCCACAACAGACGGCTGCACATGATGCAGCATCTCGTTGATGGCGGCACTGTGCGCAATGGAGTCATCTGCAATAAAATGGAGATTCGGCACCTTGCGCATTTTCAGCCGGCGGAATACCTCACGCTTGATATAGCCGCCTGCACTGCGCAGACCCTCCGCAGATTCCTGCGCCTTTGCCTGACCGCTGAGACTGGAAACATAGACCTTGCAGTTGGAAAGATCTCTCGAAAGCTCAATTCGGACAATACTCAGAAGCGGATCAATTCTCGGGTCCTTCAGTTCCCGCAGCACTGCGGTCAGTTCACGGAACAGATCTTCCTCTGTACGGCTTACTTTAAAATTTGCCATTTCTCACGGCTCCTTTCCTTATGACTCCTGCTGATGGAATTCATTCAGCAGCTTATCGTATTGCAGATAAAGGGGAATATACACTTCTCCCGTTTGAAAATCCAGGTAGAACAGCGTCACGCCCAGACCCTCGGCATCCTGCGTTTCCAGCCCGGAATATACAGCAAGAAGATGGGCATCCTCTGCGATCTCCCAGAAACCGCCGGACCTTCCGTCCGCCGTCCATGTACCGTCCCGGGAAAACAGCATTTCAGTCTGGGCTGTCTCCTTTTCGAGTCCGCCGCCGTCACAGGACAGCGCAAAATCCTCTGCGGGATCTGCACCCTTCAGCGAATATCCCGTTTGCTCTGTCACAAGATATCCGTCCTTCTGCACAATGGGAACGGTACTCCATTCCATCATATAAGTGCCCGTGCTCCAGCCGCCGGCATCCGGATGAATCCGGAATTCTCCTGACGGATACATACTGATCAGTCCTCCGGATCGATTGGCGTCAGACATATACTGCCGGAAGGAATTTTCCTGTTCCTCTTTATAATCCTCGGGCATTCCGGCAGACCGCTCCGGAACGGTAAAATCCTCATACTGCATAAGCAGACCGCCGCCCTCACCGGATTTTACTGCACCTTCCAGAACCGTTCCTTCCCAGAAGTACTGCTGAAACTGCGTTCCAGAAATATATAAGGCATCCAGTTCATGAAAATCTGAATTTTCCCACCGGGGATTCAGGATCTCATCCAGATTCTGTGCATTTGTCGTGCTGCCGATTCCGTAAAAACTCACATACAGCTGCTCCGGCTTCTTCTCCGCACAGCCGATCTGGCTGCACAGAATTCCAGCTCCCAGGAAAAGGCATATCCGCTTTTTCCAAAATCCCATATTTCTAAGCAATTAGTCTCTGTACTCCTCCATAATGAACGCCTCGAAGATATCGCCTTCCTTGAAGTCACGGAACTTCTCAAGAGTAATACCGCACTCGTAGCTTTCACCGACTTCCTTCACGTCATCCTTGAAACGCTTGAGGCTGGACATCTTATCCTCTGCGATCACAACGCCGTCACGTACAATACGGATCTCACACTGTCTGGTTACCTTGCCGTTCTGGACATACGCACCTGCAACAGCACCTACGTTGGAGATCTTATAAACCTGACGTACCTCAATACGTCCCATAACCACTTCACGGTACTTCGGATCAAGCATACCCTTCATCGCAGTCTCAACATCCTCGATGGCATCGTAGATGACACGATAGGTACGGATCTCAACCTTATCCCGTGCCGCAGTTTCCTCTGCGATCAGGTCCGGACGCACATTAAAGCCGATGATAATGGCATTGGATGCGCTTGCCAGCATAACATCACTTTCCTTGATGCCGCCTACGCCGCCGTGGATCACTCTTACACGAACCTCGTCATTGCTGAGCTTTTCGAGGGACTGCTTCACAGCCTCTACAGATCCCTGTACGTCTGCCTTGACTACGATCGCCAGTTCCTTCATTTCGCCCTCTGCGATCTGGCTGAACAGATTGTCAAGTGTTACCTTCTGGTATTCGCTGAACTTAGCCTGCTTTGCTTCATGCTTTCTCTGCTCAACGAGCGTTCTTGCCAGACGCTCATCCTCAACTGCATTGAAGGTATCGCCTGCCTCCGGAACCTCTGCCATACCGGTGATCTCTACCGGAACAGACGGGCCCGCTGTATCTACGACCTGACCCTTGTCGTTGGTCATAACTCTTACTCTGCCCACTGCGGTACCAGCAATGATGACATCCCCTGTACGCAGTGTACCGTTCTGTACCAGAACCGTTGCGATCGGACCTCTGCCCTTGTCAAGACGTGCTTCCACAACAGTACCCTTTGCACGGCGTGCGGAATTCGCCTTCAGTTCCTGCATTTCTGCAACCAGCAGAACATTTTCCAGCAGATCATCAATACCCTGACCTGTCTTTGCAGATACCGGAACGCAGATCACATCGCCGCCCCAGTCCTCGCAGACCATTTCGTACTTGGTCAGTTCTTCCTTGACACGGTCCGGATTTGCCGTTTCCTTATCCATCTTGTTGATGGCAACGATCACAGAAACGCCTGCTGCCTTTGCATGGCTGATGGATTCAACCGTCTGCGGCATAATACCGTCGTCTGCTGCAACGACCAGGATCGCAATATCGGTGATATTTGCACCGCGTGCACGCATTGCGGTAAATGCTTCGTGACCCGGTGTATCCAGGAATGTGATCGGCTTGCCCTCATAATTCACCTGGTACGCACCAATGTGCTGGGTAATACCGCCCGCTTCACCTGCGGTTACATGTGCATGACGGATGCAGTCCAGAATGGAGGTCTTACCGTGGTCAACGTGACCCATAACGCAGACAACCGGGCAGCGTTCCTCGGTATCCTCGCTCTCGTCTACCTCTTCGATCAGACGCTCTTCAATGGTAACGATGACTTCCTTCTCTACCTTTGCGCCCAGTTCCTCTGCTACCAGAGAAGCTGTATCAAAGTCGATCTCCTCGTTGATGGATGCCATAACACCCAGCATCATCAGCTTCTTGATCACCTCGGTAGCCGTTACCTTCAGACGGGTTGCCAGTTCGCTGACAACGATAGTATCCGGAATCAGAACCTTCAGCTGCTGCTTTCTTGCCCGTTCCAGTTCCAGACGTCTGAGCTTATCCTGCTCCGTTTCACGCTTGTTGGAATACTTCTGCTTGCCTCTCTGTGCAGACTTCTGGTTGATCTTCTGCTTCTTGGTGGAATAGTTATCCTTGCCGTACTTGCCGGAAGTAGCCATCTGCTCATAACGCTGATTGTACTTGTCGAGATCTACATAGGAACCTCTTGTATCCACGGTACGGCGCTTTTCCACTGTGGAACTGCCGCCGCTGGACATCTCAACCTCCACATGCAGACGCTCACCGTGCTTCTGCGCCTTAGGCTGCTGCTTCTTCTGGTCACGCTTCTTGTCATTCCTGGAAGCCTCCGGTGCTCTCTGTACCGCCTTTTCCGGTGCTGCCTTTTCGTTTTTCTTCGCCTTGGAAGCCGTCTTTGTCTCTGCGGCTTCTGTCTTCTTTTCTGTCTTCTTCATACTCTTCTTTTCCGGTTTCTTTTCTACAGGTTTTTCCTTTTTCTCGAATGCACTGCGCGGCATGCTGCGTGTTGCAAAATAATCATCAAAGTTCTCAGCCTGCTGCTTCTGGGTGTAATGCTCCAGAGCGGCATTGATCTCCTCTTCGGTCAGACCGCTGCCCGACTTTTTCTTCTGCTCTTCAGGATTGCGGCTTTCATAAAAAGCAATCAGTTCTGCTGTTTCCAGCTGCAAATCCTTGGCAACGTCGCTCAGTTTTCTCTTTTTCGTCATAGGCGAACCCTCCTGTTTCTTCTCGGAGTCTGCATCCTGATCAAAATACAGACTGCTCAGTCGTTATTCTTCGCATCTATATGAACGCAGTCATCCTGCTGTAATACGGTATCAGGCAGCATCTCCTCTGCAAGCTCCATGAGTCTCCCTGCAAAGCCGGCATCGCATATGGCAAGCACGCCGGCCTTTCTGCCCACAGCCTGCTGAATCTCATACATGCTCACAGCGATCTCTCTCAGCGGTACACCGGCACCGCTGCAAAAGAAACGCATTTCCTTTTTCGTTTTCTCCGAGGCGTCCTTTGTCACAAACACGCCCTTTGCACGTCCTGCCTGAATTTCTTCCTTAGATGGGTCAAAGCCCATTACCAGCCTGCCCGCCTTACGACAGATGGTCAGCAGACTGATCCATTTCATGCTGCAATGCATTTTTTAACTCCTCATACACAGCGGCATCCACCTTGCAGGAAAATGCACGCTCCAGCTTACGTCCTTTCTGCGCCTGTGCAAAACAGTCCATACTCTTACATAAGTATGCCCCTCTGCCGGACTTCTTGCCGGTAAAATCCAGCATGATCTCTCCCTCGGGGGTTTTGATGGCACGGATCAGCGCGCGCTTTTCCTGCATCTCACCGCATCCGATGCACATCCGCATGGGAATCTTCTTGACCTTCATGGCATTACTCCTTCTCGGAGGGCTCTCCGTCCAGCGCATTCAGTTCTTCCATCGCCTCAGTCTCTGTCTGCTCCGCAGCAGCCTCCAGCTCCTTTTCTGCATCCTCAGCAGCATTCTTTGCCGGTGCCAGTTCCTCTGCAACCTCTGCCGGAACAATGTCGATCTCCGGCTTGATATCGATCTTGAAGCCGGTCAGCTTGGCTGCCAGCTTTGCATTCTGACCGCGGTTGCCGATCGCCAGGGACAGCTGATGGTTGGGAACCACAATGCTGCATGTGCGGTCCTTTTCTTCATTGGTCAGGATATCCACACGCAGAACCGTAGCCGGTGCCAGGGCACGTGCAATGAATTCCTCCGGCTTTTCGCTGTAGGGAATGATATCAATCTTCTCGCCGCTCAGTTCGTTTACGATCGCAGAAATTCTGGAACGCTTCGGACCGATGCATGCGCCCACTGCGTCAACATTGGGATCATTGGACCATACTGCGATCTTGGTACGGGAGCCTGCCTCACGGGAGATCGCCTTGATCTCCACAATGCCGTCAAAAATTTCCGGAACTGTCATCTCAAACAGACGCTTTACCAGCTCCTTGCGTACACGGGAGATCTTGATGATCGGCTTCTTCTGCTTGTTTGCAATGCTGGTGATATAAACCTTTACCATCTGACCCTCACGCAGCACCTCGCCGGGAATCTGCTCGTTGCGGAACAGATAGATCTCTGTCTTGTCATATACCAGAGTTGCAGCACCGCCCGGCTCCACCTGTGTCACCTGACATGTGATGCAGTCAAATTCCTTCTCCTGGAACTTATCAAGAATTCTGGTGCGGCTGATATCACGCAGATCGCCCTTGATGGACTGCTTTGCAGAAAGAGCAGCTGCTCTGCCGAACTTGTCGATATTCAGTCTCTTCTGGATAAAGCCGCCCACATAGGCATTGGGATCGTAGATGCGAGCCACTACGATATTTACTTCATTCTCATCGATGGGTTCATCATCTACGACCGTCTGGCGCAGATACATCTCAAACTTCTGAGTCTCCGGGTCGATCTCCACGGTGATGTTCTCCTCACAGTCCGGATACGCCTTTCTTGCTGCCTTGAGCATTGCGCTCTTCACTTTCTCCACAAGCGTGTCCACGTCTACGCCGTTTTCTGTACCCAGCGCAGCCAGTGCTTCAAAAAAATTGTTGTCCATGTCGTTTCATTCCTCCGTTAAATTTATTTTTATCAGAAATCGATCTCTACATACAGCTTCACGTAAGCAAGGTCTGCCAGACGAAGCTGCACAGCATTCTCATTTTCATCGGTGACGGTGATCTGTTCGCCGTCAAAGGCAGTGAGCGTACCGATCCAGTCACGTTCACCGTCGATCGGACGGATCGCATGCGCCTGAACCAGTTCTCCGATACAGCTTTCAAAATGCCAGCCCTGACAAAGCTCTCGTTCAAGACCTGCCGAGCCTACCTCCAGAATATAATTCTGTGCAATGGGGTCCTTTTCATCCAGCACATCGCTGACCGGACGTGTCATGTTCTCGCAGTCCTCAATGGTAATGCCGTCCTCGTGGTCGATGAACACACGCAGGTACCAGTATGCGCCCTCCTTCTCGAAGCTGACATCCCAGATGTCAAAGCCCTGTGCATCTGCGATGGGCTTTACCAGTTCATAGACGAGTTTCTCGGTGCCGCCGAATTTTTTAATTTTCATACAAACACTGCCGTCCTTTCCGAAAAAAGTGTTCTACATAAGCAAAAGACCGGAAGGTTCCGGTCTTTTGCTGCTTGATATGCATATATTATAGCACACTCTTCCGGAAAAATCAAGGGGTTTGCAAGATTTTTCTCAAAAAAGACAAGGTTTTTGCACTTCCTGAGAAATTCTCTTTTCTGCACAAGTTCTTCCCTGCATATTTGTGCTGTACCTACAAAGCCCTGCCCTTCACAGTATCACAGAACAGCAAAAACCGCTGCCCGAAAGCAGCGGTTTTATCAAAAGCTTACTTATTATTGAATTCAGCAACAACCTCATCGATAACAGCAGCCCATTCATCACGGATGACTGCCCAGGAATCCTTTTCTGCATTCAGGATCGCAGAGGTGATGTTATCCATGATACCTCTTGTCTCATAGGTATAATCGCCGTCACCGTACATTCTGCTGCCCATACCATAACCGAAGTCAAATACAGGTGTTACGTTTGCCGGATCTCTGTATTCGCACAGAGCATCGTACTGTTCTTCTGTTACATAGCCCTTCAGTACGCCTGCTGCGCTCTTTTCCGGAATCAGAGCCTTGGACTTTGCAGCTTCCTTGTATTCCTCGATGGAAGCAGCCAGTCTCTCACACTTGATGTATGCGCCGACAGCCGCACCGTTTTCAGAGCCCTTAACCAGCATTCTTGCACCGAAGTTGCAGTTCAGGTAATACTCGTCCGTATCCGGATTCTTCGGGAACGGAACGATCATCAGGTCGTTTTCTTCCACAAAGCCCTCGTCATTCATCTCAGGCTCCGGAACATGGTTGATATTGGAAGAACTCAGTGCCCAGTCAGCCATTGCAAAGAACAATGTGGAATTGTCCTGGTTGAGAGAGCCGATCCATGTGGGATCGTAGAGCTTCTGGTTCATGATATCCTCCATCACATTCTCAGCGGACTCAATTGCCTCGCTCTTGATGTTGTTGGAGAAGGTCTCGCCGTCATAGTTGATGATGGTTTCGCCGGTAGACTGGATCATAGCCTGACCAAACCAGCCGTTGATACCGTAACATGTCTCACCGTCAGCAGCATTGCCTACAAATGTAGTCATCATATCCATGAATACATCCCAATCCCATTCGCCGTCTTCGTACAGTTCATAGGGATCTTCCAGACCGTTTTCTTCGCACATGCTTCTGCTGTATGTAATCAGCAGCGGGTCAGACAGGCAGTACGGTACAACATAGTGCTGACCTTTGTACTCATACATATCAATGATATCCTGCATATCGGTCCACATATCATCGGACAGATCAATATATTCATCCAGAGGCTGATACTGATCCTTTACAACACCATTCGGTACTGCATCCCACTCATAGGGGAACATATCAACCGGGTCGCCGCCCAGAATACGGCTTGCCAGTGTATCAAACTTGGTTTCACTGGTACAGCTGATGTACTCGATCTTGCCGCCGTACTCATCCTCGAACAGCTGAAGTGCTACGCTTCTGTCCTGGTTATTCTGCGGATTCAGGTCATAATAAGACAGCCAGTAAACGGTCTTGCCCTGTACCTCAGAAAGCATCGGATCATTCTTGATGTAGTCAGCCGCCAGAGATGCGTCTGCTGCAAAATCATCCTCTTCCTTATAAGCTGCGTTGTCCTCAGTTGCAGATTCGGATGTGCTGCTGCCGCCGCCGCATGCTGCAAGTGCCATCATAGAAGACAGTGCCAGCAGGGCTGCCAGTGTGCGCTTTAAGTGTTTCATAGGTTTGCTCTCCTTTTTTGTTTGGGCTGATCGCCCTATTTCCTCATGTTTTTATTATATAGTAAAACAACCGCCTTGTCAAGTCAAGATATTCAGGCAAGCTGTACAAAATGATATCTGCATTTTCAGAGAATTTGACTTAATCCCGTCCCGTCAAAGCCCTTTCCTTATTGACATCTTCCTGTAAAACCGCTATAATAACAGAAAAACGCAAAGGAACTCTGCTCATGAAAGAAGTACAGATTTTTACCGACGGCGCATGCAGCGGCAATCCCGGTCCCGGAGGCTGGGGCGCAGTGCTCCGCTACGGCACCGCCGAAAAGGAACTCTCGGGAGGCGAACCCTCTACCACCAACAACCGCATGGAGCTTTCCGGAGTCATCGCTGCGCTCTCCGCACTGAAAGAACCCTGCAAGGTTACACTTACCACCGACAGCAAATATGTTGTAGACAGCATCACTAAGGGATGGGTCTACGGCTGGAAGAAAAAAGGCTGGATCAAGTCCGACAAGAAGCCTGCCCTCAATGTGGATCTGTGGGAACAGCTTCTTCCGCTTCTGGAACGCCACCAGGTACAGTTCGTCTGGGTCAAGGGACATGCAGGACATCCCGAAAACGAACGCTGCGACCGACTTGCCGTAATGCAGCGTGACGCACAGGTCTAATTCCCGCATCCTCCGCATAGGATATTACAAATGTAAAATCTCAGCGAAACGGAGGAATCCCTATGAAGCCTGCACCCCTTCCCCAGCCGCCTCAGCATCACAACCTGATTTTAGAGGACCGCACAAGTCTGAATCTGTCCGGCGTGACAGATGTGGACTGCTTTGATGAACGCATTATCCGTCTCTATACCCAGCTTGGAGAACTGACCATCAAAGGCAGACGGCTCCATGTAGACGGTGTGAGTCTCGAAAGCGGTGATATGCGCATCAGCGGTGACATCTGGTCCCTTCAGTACGGTGACCGTGACCGCAGCGGTCCGCTGTCTGCCTTCGGAAAGCTGTTCCGCTGATGCTGATACCGGATACCTATCTGACCATTCACGAAGAGACACTGCTGTTCCTGTACAGCTGTCTCCTGGGTGCTGCTCTGGGAATGGTGTTCGACCTGTTTCGTGCGCTCCGGACGCTCCTCCCCCACAAGGGGTGGATGACTGCACTGGAGGATACGCTTTTCCTGCTTTTCTGGGCAGGTACCATTGCCGCCTTCACCTCCGCCTTTGCGAAGGGTGACCTGCGGTTTTATTATATTTTCGGCAGTATTCTGGGATTTTTGCTTTATCGTGCTACCCTGGGAAATCCTGTTGTAGGGCTGCTCAGGCGGATTCTCGGCAGCATCACCGGGCTGCTCCGATGGTGTCTGCGTCCGGTGACTGCTCTTCTCGTGCGGATGTATCGAAAATGCCGGGGGAATTTTGTCACAACCGACAAAATTAAAGAAAAATCCAAAAATATTCATGCTGCCCTCTTGATTGCACCGCGGAAAATGTTGTATAATAGGCATAACAGGAAGAGAAAGCAGGGTGAAACAAATCATGGCTCGGAAGAAGAAGATCAGAAACCAGAAAGCGGCTCCGAAAAAGGAAGCAGCAAAAAAAACTCCGAAAAAGGCAAAAAATAAAAAGTCAAAGCTGTTATTCCGTATTTTACAGCGCGGAGCAATTGCCGCAGCAATCATCGGATGCACGGTTCTGATTATTTCTGTCCAGTCTGACATTGCAGAGAAGCAGGGTGAGCTTCAGGACATCAAGGAGCAGATTAACGCTTACGAGGCAGAAAACGAGGATCTTGCACGCATCCTGAACAGCGGTGACACTGACCGCTATATGGAAAAGCTGGCACGGGAGGATTACGGATATGCGTATCCGGATGAGTTCCGGTTTTATGATACCTCACGAAACTAACAGGAAAGGGATAATTGGAGTTACATGCAGGTCGAAATCGGTAAAATTTATGAGGGTGCAGTAAAGAGCATCACCAAGTACGGATGCTTTGTAGACATCAGCAATCCGGACAATGAGAAAATCATGGGTATGGTACATATTTCTGAGATCTCCAGAAGCTTTGTCAATGAGATCCGTGATTTTGTAACGGAGGGACAGACCGTCCGTGTTAAGGTAATCGGCATCAACGAGGCTGGCAAGATCAGTCTCTCTATGAAGCAGACAGAACCGGAACAGCCCCGGGAGCCTCGTCAGTTTCAGCAGCGCCGTGAACGTACGGACCGCGGGGAGCAGCGTGAGCGTCCCAATGTATGGGAACCGAAGAAAAAGGCTCCGGCGGGTGAAATGACTTTTGAGGATATGCTCAGCCGTTTCAAGCAGAACAGCGAGGAGCGCATGTGTGACATCAAGCGGAATACAGAGCGGAAGAACCGGTCCAGAAGAAAGTAAAAAAAGCCTGTAACTCAAGTGAGTTGCAGGCTTTTTTGGGATTCTGTTTGAAAAGCTGGGGGGATATAACTGCCGAAGGCAGCCAGTCCCATAAACTACATTCAAATAAAACTACGCCTGCGCTCGGTTTGTACGCATCCGGAACACACGCTTGTATGCCGCCAGCACCGCAGGCAATACCACAAACAGCAGCGGCAGATCGATCACAAGTTCCAGCACATTCTTTGCAACTCTCGCCACGATCGCTGTGCTGTATGCCTCCTCCGGAATAAAGCCGTAATGAAGATTCAGCGCCGTGTTGATCAGCAGATTAATAACCACAATATCCAGAAGCCTTGCAATAACAATGCGCAGCATCAGCGTGATATCCAGCTGCTTCTTCTTTGTAACACCCGCACTGCGCCATTCTATTTTATAATAAAGCAGCATTCCGTAGATAAGCCCCTGAAGTCCCGCTGCCAGCGTGTAGGCAGGAAGAAATGCGCCTACCGGATGCGCCAGATGTCCCACAATATCACATGCCAGACCGGCTGTCAGTCCTACACACGGTCCGAACAGCATGCCGATCACCGCAATGGCAATAAAGGCAAAATTCAGACGGATAAAGCCCACATCGATGGCGAACATCTCAATGAGCATGGATACCGCAATCATCATAGCGGTTACGGTCAGGGTGCGAAGCTTTGTAAATTCCTTCGCAGATAAAGCAAATGCAGAAAATAAGCCTTTCATTTTCATACCTCCTGTAAATCGTGCTTCGTGCACACAAGGAGCAGAAAATGAAAGGCTTTCGCTTCTTATGATGCATTCAGCGGGATGCGAACACGGTACCGCAAGGATCCATTCCCCTTCGTCCTGACAGCAACTCCCCGTCTGTCAGGCACTTAACGCACCGTTTTCTACTCTGGAACGCAGTATATTTTATACTGATCTTCTTACTTGATCACTCTTACACGGATGATGCCTTCAATACGGCTGAGCGTGTCTACCATATTGTCGGAAACATTGCCAGCCAGGTCAAGCATGGTGTAAGCAAAGTCGCCTCTGCTTGCATTGACCATATTTTCAATGTTCAGACCGCAGCTTGCAGCAGCTGTTGTAACCGCAGCGATCATAGCCGGAACATTCTTGTGAATCACGCAAACCTTTGTGCCGACAGCTGTCATCTCTGCATTGGGCAGGTTTACGCTGTTGCGGATGTTGCCGGTCTCCAGGTACTCGATCAGTTCATCGGCAGCCATAATTGCACAGTTGTCCTCGCTCTCCGGAGTGGATGCACCCAGATGCGGGGTTGCAATGATACCCTTTACATTTGTAGTCTTTGCATTGGGGAAGTCGGTGCAGTAGCAAGCTACCTTGCCGCTCTCCAGTGCTGCCAGCATATCATCATCATTTACCAGTTCACCGCGTGCATAGTTCAGAACTCTTACGCCGTCCTTCATCTTTGCAATGGTTTCCGCATTGATCATACCTGCGGTATCCTTGTTGTACGGAACATGCAGGGTCAGATAATCACATTCTGCAAAAACCTCATCGTTGGACTTTACAACGGTAACAGCCGGCTTCAGGCGCAGTGCTGCACCAACAGACAGGAACGGGTCGGTACCCACAACCTTCATACCCAGAGAGATCGCAGCATTTGCAACCAGCGCGCCGATCGCACCCAGACCGATGATACCCAGCGTCTTGCCGGAGATTTCCGGACCTACAAACTGGCTCTTGCCCTTTTCTACCTGCTTTGCAACGGAGGTTTCGCCGTCCTCGAGGGTAGCCGCCCACTTCATGCCGCCGAACACATCTCGGGAGGACATGAGCAGACCGGTCAGTACCAGTTCCTTTACAGCATTTGCATTTGCACCAGGGGTATTGAACACGCAGATACCCTCCTCTGCGCAGCGCTGTACCGGAATGTTATTCACACCTGCACCTGCTCTTGCAATTGCCAGCAGATTTTCGCCGAATTCCATATCATGCATAGCAGCAGAACGCACCATGATCGCATCCGGATTCTCTGCCTGATCTGCTACTGTATACTTTTCATCAAAGCGATCGGTACCGATCGCAGAAATCTTATTGAGCGTCTGAATCGTAAACATATCTGTCAATCCTTTCCGGCTTATGCGTTTTCTTCCTCGAACTTCTTCATGAAGGCAACCAGTGCCTCAACGCCTTCGATGGGCATTGCATTGTAGATGGATGCACGCATACCGCCAACGCTGCGGTGACCCTTCAGGTTCTCAAAGCCGGCAGCCTTTGCTTCCTTGACAAACTTTGCATCCATATCAGCATCACCAGTAATGAAAGGAACGTTCATGAGAGAACGGTCTTCCTTGCGTACAGTACCCTTGAACAGCTTGCTTTCGTCCAGGAAGCTGTACAGAATCGCAGCCTTCTTCTCGTTGTGGAGCTTCATTGCCTCCAGACCGCCCATCTTCTTGATCCACTTGAACACCTTGCCGCAGATGTAAATACCATAGCAGGGCGGAGTGTTGTACATAGAGCCGTTGTCAGCCTGTGTCTTCCATTTGAGCAGAGTGGGTGTGATTTTCACGGGAGTTTCCTCCGGGATCAGATCCTCACGGATGATCATAATAACCACACCTGCCGGACCGATGTTCTTCTGAACGCCGCCCCAGATCACACCGTACTTGGTAATGTCCACCGGCTCACTCAGGAAGCAGGAGGAAACGTCTGCAACCAGCGGCTTGCCCTTTGTATCGGGCAGTGTCTTGAACTTTGTGCCGTAAATGGTGTTGTTTTCGCAGATGTAGACATAGTCTGCATCCTCCGGAATGTCCAGATCGGAGCAGTCCGGGATATAGGAGAAGGTTTCGTCCTCAGAAGAAGCTACCTTTACAGCCTCGCCGTAGATCTGACCTTCCTGATATGCCTTCTTTGCCCACAGACCCGTTACGATATAGGCAGCCTTGCCGTTCTTCATCATGTTCATCGGGATCGCAGCAAACTGCTGGGAAGCACCGCCCTGAAGGAACAGTACCTTGTAGTTATCCGGAATGTTCATCAGATCTCTCAGATCCGCCTCAGCTTCGTCAATGATCTGCTGATAAGCAGCACTGCGGTGGCTCATTTCCATAACAGACATACCGGTACCGCGGTAATCCATCATTTCCTCAGCAGCTTCTCTGAGCACCTCTTCCGGCAGAACAGCCGGGCCGGCGCTGAAATTGTAAACTCTCTTCATTGCGTAACCCTCCAAAAATCACACAGGAATCTCTTCCCATGTTTGTTATATATTTCACAAAGTCCATTATACGCCTTTTTCCTCTTATTGTCAAGGATACTTCCAAAATTCCGTGCTAAACGGACATTTTTCTGAAAGTCCTGTCTTTTGGCGTACATTTTAGAGTGATATCCAGGAAAAGCGAGCCGGATCAGCCCAGAATACGGTACGTACCATCTGTAATGGTTATGAGCAGTTCCATATCGGTCATGATGGCACGTTCTTCGCCGTCACAGTCTGCTGTCATGGTGAATCTCACAGCAGTCAGCGTATCACACTGCTTCTTCAGTTCCTCTGTAAAGCCCTCACCGATCACAGCGTCGTAGTCTGCCAGATAGGCATCAATTGCTTCTTCGAGGGATTCCTCCCCTTCAGCCGGCAGCGCCGGTTCCAGTGCAAGCTTTGTGATGTAAACGGTATCCACCTCAACAGTGGTGCCGTCCTCCAGTGTGCAGGCTGCATCCATTACACTCTGGTGCATGGTCTCAAAGGAGGTTTCCATGCCATAGCCGAATGCGCCGTCCAGCCAGTCATCATATACCTGAAGATAATAGGGATTCAGTGTCTCTGCATACTTATCATAATCCTGATTCATAATTGCAGTGAAATACTGAGAAATGGTCTGTGCGCAGGCATCATCGATCTCAGAGCCATCGTATTCGGTGGGAATATCCTGCTGGATATAAGCAGCCGGCTCGTCATCGGATTCCTCGCCGCCCTCATTCGCCTCATTCAAATCGATCTCCGATGTCTCAGAAACCTCAGAAGTCTCAGAGGAAACAGAACCCTCTTCCTTCTCATCGGAACAGCAGTACAGCGGCAGGGACATTACTGCCGCAGTCAGAATACATGCAAAACGCTTCAAATATGTCATAAATTCAAATCCTTTCTACGCTCAGGACAGTGCAGCTGTCGCAAAGCCGTTTTCAGCTGCCCATGCAGCAATCTGAGAACTGTCAGAGCATGTGATGACCAGTTCCGGCATCATTTCAGAATCAAGGCCCCAGTTCTCATAGACAACGGAGTCGCTTACGACCGTCAGATTCTTCATGCTTGCACATCCGCTGAATGCTTCCTCCATAATCACCTTAACGCCTGCCGGAACGGTCACGTTGTCCAGCACAGAGCAGCTTGCAAAGGCTGCACGGCGGATGGTGCCGACAGTTTCCGGGATATTCACAGAACGAAGGCTGCCGCAGTCCATAAAGGCACTCTCACCGATATAGGTGATTCCCTCCGGCAGAGTAACTTCCTCCAGGTCCCAGTTCGCCTCAAAAGCGTGGTCGCCGATGGCAGTTACCTGGAAACCGTCCACAGTAGCCGGAACCTCCAGAACTGCATCGCTGCCGGTGTAGCCGCTGATCGCAATGGTGCCGTCATCATTCTTGATATACAGGAACGGTGTTTCGGAGGAATATTCCTCAGTTGTATCTACAATGCCGATGGTAGATTCCGTATAGGATGTGGAATTGGTATCACCGCCGATACCGGAGCAGCCTGTCATTGCAAACAGGGTTGCAGCAGTCAGAAGTGCTGCCCAAAGCTGTTTTCTTGTAAGATTGCGCATAATCAAAACTTCCTTTCCAATCATTTTGCTGTTTGTTTCTTTTGCTTTTGTTCGGATCACTTTGTAAGCTTGCCTCTCTGCTTTGCACGCAGCTGATTGCTGAGGATCTGCTTGCGGATACGCAGGGATTTAGGAGTAACCTCCAGCAATTCATCATCTGCGAGGAATTCCAGGCAATCCTCCAGACGGAGATTCCGCGGCGGGATCAGACGCAGTGCGTCATCGCTTCCGCTTGCACGGGTGTTGGTCAGATGCTTTCTCTTGCATACGTTTACCACAAGGTCATCCGTCTTGGGGGATGCGCCAACAACCATACCCTCATAAACAGGAACACCTGCGCCGATGAACAGGGAACCTCTTTCCTGCGCATTATACAGACCGTAGGTCACTGCCTCACCGGTTTCAAAGGAAACCAGAGAGCCTGTATTTCTGCGGGGGATCTCGCCCTTGAACGGCTCATATCCGTGGAAGATGCTGTTCATGATACCCTCGCCCTTGGTATCGGTGAGGAATTCGCTCTTATAGCCGAACAGACCTCTTGACGGAATGAGGAACGTAATGCGTGTGCGGCCGCCCTGCGGATGCATATCCTGCATCTCGGCCTTTCTTGTTCCCAGCTTTTCCATAACAGAGCCGACACATTCTTCGGGAACGTCAATGATAACCTCTTCAATCGGCTCATGGAGTTTGCCGTCGATTTCCTGATACAGCACTCTGGGGGTAGAAACACCCAGCTCGTATCCTTCACGGCGCATATTTTCAATCAGAATGGACAGATGCATCTCACCGCGTCCTGCCACACGGAATGCGTCTGTAGAATCGGTTTCGGTAACTCTCAGGGAAACATCACGGAGCAGTTCACGCATGAGTCTGTCACGAAGCTGTCTCGAGGTCACGAACTTGCCCTCCTTACCTGCAAAGGGGCTGTCGTTGACGGAGAAGGTCATTTCCACTGTCGGTTCACTGATTCTGGTAAAGGGCAGCGGCTCGAAGCTGTCGGGTGCACAGACCGTATCTCCGATGGAGATATTTTCAATACCGCTGATCCACACGATATCACCCACGGTTGCAGATTCTGCGGGAACTCTCTGAAGGCCCTGGATCTGAAGGAGGGAAACGACCTTATTGCGGCGTGTTTCCTCGGGGGTGTGGTAGTTGCCGATGACAATGCCCTGATTCACCTGAATGGTGCCTCTTGCGATTCTGCCGACAGCGATTCTGCCGACATATTCATTATAATCAATGGAGGAAATGAGCATCTGAAGCGGCTCGTCCGGCTCGCCCTCAGGCGCATCGATATAATCCACGATGGTATCGAACAGCGGCATCAGGTTTTCGCCCTGACCGAAGGGATCCGTACATGCGGTGCCGGCTCTGCCGGAGCAGTACAGGAACGGTGTGTTTTCCAGCTGTTCCTCGCTTGCATCCAGATCCATCAGCAGTTCCAGAACCTCATCACCGATCTCATCCAGACGTGCATCCGGGCGGTCGATCTTATTGACCACAACGATGATCTTCAGGTTCATTTCCAGTGCCTTCTGGAGTACAAACCTTGTCTGGGGCATGGGACCTTCCGCAGCATCCACCAGCAGCAGAGCGCCGTCCACCATACTCAGCACACGTTCTACCTCACCGCCGAAATCCGCATGTCCCGGTGTGTCAATAATATTGATTTTGATATCCCCGTACTTTACGGATGTGTTCTTTGCCAGAATGGTAATGCCTCGTTCCCGTTCCAGGTCGCCGGAGTCCATAACACGGTCCGCAACCGCCTGATTCTCACGGAACACACCGCCCTGCTTGAGCATCTCGTCAACGAGGGTTGTCTTACCATGGTCTACATGGGCAATAATTGCTACATTTCTCAAATCTTCTCGAATCATACATCTAACCTCTTTTATCCTTACAGCTGCATGCAGCCGGTAATATGCAAAAAACAGGTAAAACCAAACGGTCTTACCTGTTTCTGATTGGTGGGGGAGGACGGATTCGAACCATCGAAGCTAGAAGCAACAGATTTACAGTCTGCCCCCTTTGGCCACTCGGGAACTCCCCCGTTTGAATA
>JAFURN010000092.1 GCA_017480865.1 Ruminococcus sp.
ACACGCATTTCCTTTTTCTCCTGTTTCGGAATGACCGCATTGTCCGCAGGATTATGCAGAATCAGTCCATTGACCATCGCCTGTTCCATTGCCTGATGGAGCATATTGTGAAGATTGCGAATCCGTACCACGTTCCTCCGCCGCATTTGCAAGAGCCTGGGTCAGCTTCACCAGAACCTTGTGTGGAATC
Organism: Ruminococcus sp.; assembly: GCA_017480865.1. GTDB lineage: Bacteria > Bacillota > Clostridia > Oscillospirales > Ruminococcaceae > Ruminococcus_C. Next base: position 191 of record JAFURN010000092.1, read on the forward strand.
TTACCGGCATAATCCATCCAGCCAAATAAAGCACACATATCACATATCCTCCTCTGCATTTATAGTTTCATTGATGTAAAGTCTGCGTTCTTTCAGATACTGAATCAGCTCCGGCTCTGTAACAGCAGCCACGAAATCCGACCAGGAAAGTCCCTGAATCTCCTCATCAGACAAAGCAAAAGCCACATCACAGATGCGGTTCACGATCTGCAATGTGGCGATAAATGTGTTCAGTTTCAGTGTTCCTCTGAACAGACGGAATTCAATGGTGTTGCGGTTACAAAGGTTCACCGCTGAATATCTGCCATAACGTTCTTTCGCCTTGTCAAGAATAGTCTGCGGGGGCCGCTGCAGTTTCCGCAAGCGGCTGCTCCGTCAGACCGCGGAGAAACTCTGCGATCTCATCCGGTGTGCCTGTCATCTTAATTGTCATAGCGTTTTCCTTTCGTTTGAATCGGGTTTAAATGTATGAAAAACAGCGTTTAAACTGTTTTTGGGCGCGAAAAAAGCACCCCAGACTTAGGGTGCTTGGAATTACTTCCACCTGCTCAGTTTTAGTGTGTTATGGATAGTAATCTCCTATGTTGTATTTGTCGTATTCTGATTCCGGAACGGATATCCAGCAGGAAACGGTTTCACCATCCTTTTCGCCTTCCAGCAAAAATTGATACGATTCCGGATGATATACGGTTTGAAAATATGTTCCGCCGCTTCCATTTGAACAACTTACTATGCTTGTATAGGCTGAATCGTAATCCTTGTCGATCACAAGACCTTCATCAATGTAATTGCGGATGTAGGTCGCAACGAGAAACACCACGAATCCCAGCATCAGAACTACAAGTGCAATCAGAAGAACTCTTGGAATCAGGTGAGGAAGTTCATACTTCAGCCAGTGCTTTCTATACGGTTTCATAGATGGCTCCTTTCGGATATAAAAAGAGAGCCGGATAAATCCGACCCTCAATTTGTTTAATACTCACATTCTGGCTGGTATTCAAACGACCGCCATTCCTTGTAGAAAAGGTTTCTGCCTGCCGCACTGCTGCGGCTCAATCTTTCAAGAAAACTTTCATCAGTTTCGTCAGCACTCGGACAGAACAATTTCCCGTCAGTTGATTCTATCATAATGTCTCCAGTGCTCTCATCATATCCGCAATCATCCTCTGGATATTGCGCTCTATAAGCATTGATACATTTTTCACTCAGCATTATACCAAACCTCCTAACAACTTTTCAAATTCTGCCCACGCATTCGGCAGGTAATACTTCATAATAACCTTCTTTTCCGGAGAAAACGAAGCCTCAAACATATGCGCAAAGGCTTCAACGGAAACGCCGCCGCTTCCACGTGTCTTCCAATACGACTTTTTATGTGCCCAATTTGCGCCAGGATAAGGACGTCCGATTGCTCCTCCAAAAATATCCTGAACAGAGTGAGATATGTCGCCCAGAGCAACAAGTTCTTTACCTATAGCCGTTCTCGCTTGCGCAATCGTCAAAAATCCATTCTTCTTTTTTACCACCTTTTCATATGTGGTTACATCCCTGAAAATTGCTTCTCTGAAAGTGTCGGCTCGGCTCACATATCCTGTATCACAGTCCACGTAGTGTCCATGCTCATGAAACCACGTTGTTCCTGCACCTCTTGGATTACGTGCATCCTCATAAAAGCTCATATAGATTTCATGGGTTTTCGGAGAGTGATATGCGCCGGAATGATTACCGTCCGCAACTGCACCGCCCTGAGGAATGTATTTGTCATACACCGCACGAGCGGTCACAGTGCCAGAGTTATACTTGCGTTCCAGAGCGTTTTGATACGATTTATCAAGTGCGCCCGAAAAAGGAACGAATCTTCCTGACTTTATTATACCACTGCCTGAGTCAGAAGTCAACATTTTCCTATTCGCCCAAACCGCCCTCTGAGCCTGACTCCTGCCGAATCCGTTGACCTGCTCCCGGAACCGTTCTCTGTCCTGCCCAGTCGCCTTGCAGAAGTCACTAAGCTTCTGCTCCGCTGCTTTCAGCTTTACAGCAGATTCAGTGTACTTCTTCTGCACGGCAGTCTTTGTTTCAGCATCAGGAGCATTCTTCAGAGCCTCATCATATACAACTGTCCTACGCTTCAGTTCCCGGATTTTCCGTTCCTGCGCACGCTGCATCTGGCTGATCTCATACTGAGTGTGCAGCTTGCCGTTATATTCGATATTCCGTGCATTCAGTTGTTCCAGACGTTCCTGCGTATAGTTTGGGGTGGAGTACCCCTCGAAGTACGGATACCAGTCGTGTCGGCAGTTTGCACCGCCGAAGCCCGTGATCTGACCATATCCGATGTCAGAGAGGGACAGCACACGCAGACCGTCAATCGTCTCACCTCTGCGCCGTCCTGTCAGATCTACCAGCTGACCCTGCCATGCAGCATGTTCCGGACGTGCGCCGGCATGTGCGGAAATCTCCATCAGTTCGCAGCCGTTTTCCTCTGCATTCATTTTGCCGACCTCGCGGCAGGTCTGCCCTACGCCTGTACGCACCGCACGGAGCACAGCAACCTCAAGCCGATCAGAACGACCGGAATCATACTCAATGACTTTTAAGCCGGATGCAGCCGTTTCTTTTACTGCCTGCATAACAGCCTGCTGATAGCTGAATGCACCGGACGTGACCTTCATGTAAGCCTGATTACAGGCATTTATGTACATCCGCTGTCCGGCAGAGGGCATTGTGGCAGTCAGGTTATCAAGCTGCCCAAGAGTTTTCCGGTAGCCGGCTTCCAGCACCTGCATCATGGGCGCAGACAGCAGCAGTGACTTCGGTTCTTTGCCCATCTGACGGTAGACAACATTGTCAGCCTCTACCGTTTCCACCCCGGCTTCTTCAAAAAGTTTCTGCACTTCATCCGCTATCATTCCGGTGTGCTCTGCAATTGATTTCACAATGTCGTTGTAGACAAGTCCGGCTTCCTGCAGCATTTCAGCTTGCCATTTAGCCGATTCTGTAACAATGCCTGTTTTCATGATCCTGCGGATGATGTCACGGAGGATTGCATCTTCAAGTTCAGCGTACTGCTGCAATATCAGTTCAGAGCAGGATTCATAGTATTCCGGCGTAAGCATGACTTATCATCCTCCGAACAGCGCAGGAGCGTTTGATTTCATGCTGTTATCAGGTATCATCTCCTTTGCCTCTTCCTCGGAGCAGCCGAAGTACCATGCAAGCAGCTTCTCAGGCTTTATGTAGCCTGCCTGTGCAAGCAGCAGTCTCCGCTGGAACTCCTTGTCCGTATCTTCGAGAACACCGTCACCAAAGGTGCAGGTCAGTTCCGCATTCAGCCGGCTGCTGCCTGTGTAGTAGTTCCTGTAATACTGCATACCGTAAAGCAGCTGTTCAAGAGCGTCGTGCAAGCTCTGCTGTATGTCACATACACGGGTAAAGCTGCGGTTCTTGGAGGCTCTGATCTCCTCCGCTGTCTTTTCCACCTCAGATACTTCTGACAGTGTTCCGTAGGACAGACCAACAGCATTTTCAATTCTCCTGAGCATCTGATTCAGGGAATTGAACTGCGCAGAATCACGTATCTCCGGAGAAAAGGTGTTGTAAATGGCATGATCCTTGTTTCCCGTTTGCTCCAGACAGCGGTACATGCGTTCTCTGCCCTTGGGAAGTACAGGCTTCTGAGTGTAAGGGTTCATCCGAAACAGATCCTCGCTTGCATCAATTGCACGCTCTGAGGATTCCAGTTCCCAGAGGATACGTTCCCATTGCTCATCCGCATCACGTATAAAATCCATTGCATCTGCATAAGAGGACACGCCCAGCGGAGATGATGCGTCAACGTGATTTGCATCCGGCATGCGAAACACAGCAAACAGCGGTTTTTCTGCACCCGTAAATACCGTTTTCGGCAGCATATCTGCCCATGCCGGTACATCCGACAGCTCACAGGCAGTTCCCAGCGTGCCCTGCATCCCGGAACGATAGCAGCGGTTTTCAATAGTATGTGTGCCTTTGCTTTTGTCAAAGGTGTGGTATTCCAGCCGTGTATAAAAGCTGTTGCCCAGAACGATCTCCTCCGGACAAACAACAGAATCGCATGTATCATCCGTGAAGCTTACAGGGAGATAATGATTCTGAGGTGACATATCAACGCTGATTCCTTTTCTGGTGTAATAGGGTTTCAGCAGCATGCCGCCTGTTGCAATGCCGTGATGTTGATTCCGAAAAGCTTGAAGAGGAGGTATTCTCCGTTATAAACAACTGGATATAGTGAAAAGCGTGTGCCGGATGGGTACACGCTTTTTCTGTCAAGTCAAACGAATTCCGGAAAAATATATTTTTGCAGGAATTCGTTTCAGTTTTCTCATGGCTGAAAATGTGATAGAATAAAGGTACAATAAACAAGCAATCAGAAAGGAGAAGCAATTATGATCATGCGTGGATGTACCCTTCATTCCGTTCGGGACCTGAAAGCGAATTTCAGCATTGACGAACTGGTGTACAGCTACTACAGCGGTGAGCTGGAGATCTGGCTGAATAACATGACAATGTATATGCAGACAGCTTCTGTACCATTTACCGGATCGCACATGGTATGCGCTTCCAGGGTGATATACAGGAGCTTTTTCTGTCAGCCCAGCAGATGAATTTTTCCAAGCTG
>JAFURN010000011.1 GCA_017480865.1 Ruminococcus sp.
CGGGGTCCTGGCGGGGCAGCCGTGCTCGCCGTCCGCAGACGGCGAAACACCCGGTTAAAAATCACGTGCTTTTTCGTCGAATAAACCAAATTCCGCATTGTAAAAGAGGTACGATCTCAAGCAAGCACATCCAGGACATCTTGTTACAGCGTGAAGAAAAGATCATATGCGGAATTTGAAGCATAGCAAAAGAGGGAGCAAAGCGACCAATTTTTGCGGACATTACGAGTAAAGTTAATCTAAGAATCAGGACCTTATACAGGCATTCAGACTTTAGCTGTAATCCTTCCACTGTTTATCTTTGTGAAACAAGGCTCGTACCGTCCGCAGGATTCTTGCACTTCGTGCTTCTCTCCTGCTTTGTTTCAAATTCGGCATATGATCTTTTCTTCATACTGCAACAAGGCTTTCTTAGATTATCCTTACCGTATGGGAAAGTATTTTTGAATGCGGAATTTGGTTTGCTTGTTCGACGAAAAAACACGTAATTTGAAAGCCAGGAGTTTCGCTCTCTGCGGAGAGCGACCAGGGCTGCCCGCCCTGGACCCGGCAAGCTGGAGCCAGCTTGACCGCCTTTCTGCCTTCGGCAGTTCGTGCGACAAAAAGGACTGCCCACACGGACAGTCCTTTTCTCATATTCGAATCCAGTGCAATTACTTGTTCAGTCTTGCCTCGATCTTGTCCAGCTCAGCCATCAGTGCAGCCGGAACGTTACCGCCCTTTGCAGCGATGTCATCGTTGTAGTATCTGCGCATTTCAGCAATTTCAGCTGTCCACAGATCCTTGTCAACTGCCAGCAGCTTGTCCATGATCTCCGGAGTAACCTCATCTTCGATACCTTCTACGTTGATGTCGCCCTTCTTCGGCAGATAACCGATCGCAGTCTCATCAGCGTCAACTGTACCTTCGCATCTCTTGATGATCCAGTCCAGAACTCTCATGTTGTCACCAAAGCCCGGCCAGATGAAGTTGCCGTTCTCATCCTGCTTGAACCAGTTTACGTTGAAGATCTTCGGAGCCTTGTCGCCCAGCTTCTCGCCCATTTCGAGCCAGTGTGCCCAGTAGTCACCAACATTGTAACCGATGAACGGCTTCATAGCCATCGGATCGTGACGCAGAACGCCTACAGCACCTGTAGCAGCAGCTGTTGTCTCAGAGGATACAGCAGAGCCCATGTATGTGCCGTGTGTCCAGTCGAAGGACTGATATACCAGCGGAGTTGTGGATGCACGACGACCGCCAAAGATGATCGCAGAAATCGGAACACCAGCCGGATTGTTGAATTCCGGAGAAATGCACGGGCAGTTTTCAGCCGGTGCTGTAAATCTGGAGTTCGGATGTGCCAGAGCACCGCCTTCAGCGATGAATTCCGGACCATTTACCTTAGCACCCTTCCACTCGGTTGCATCAACCGGCGGATTCTTATCCAGCTTTTCCCACCATACAGTGTTTGTCTCGTTGTTCAGCGCAACGTTTGTGAAGATGGTGTTCTTGCGTGTGCAAGCCAGAGCATTCGGGTTGGACTTTTCGTTTGTACCCGGTGCTACGCCGAAGAAGCCATTCTCCGGATTGATCGCATACAGTCTGCCATCTTCGCCCGGCTTCATCCATGCGATATCGTCACCAACGGTGAATACCTTGTAGCCGTCCTTCTGATAGCCTTCCGGCGGGATCAGCATAGCCAGGTTTGTCTTACCGCATGCAGACGGGAATGCTGCTGTGATATAGGTTGTCTCGCCGTTCGGCTTCTGAACGCCCAGGATCAGCATGTGTTCAGCCATCCAGCCTTCGTTCTTACCCTGGAAGGAAGCAATACGCAGAGCGAAGCACTTCTTGCCCAGCAGAACGTTGCCGCCGTATGCGGAGTTGATGGACCAGATTGTATTTTCTTCCGGGAAGTGAACGATGTAACGCTTTTCCGGATCAACATCAGCCTTGGAGTGCAGACCGCGAACGAAGTCGTCAGAGGTCTCTCCCAGGTTCTCGAATGCAGCCTTGCCCATTCTGGTCATGATGTTCATATTCAGTACAACGTAGATGGAGTCTGTGATCTCAACACCAACCTTAGCCAGCGGAGAACCGATCGGGCCCATGGAGTACGGAATTACGTACATTGTCTGACCCTTCATAACACCGTCGTACAGAGGAGTCAGCATAGCCTTCATTTCAGCCGGATCCATCCAGTTATTGGTCGGACCAGCAGCTTCCTTAGTGGAAGTACAGATAAAGGTTCTGTCCTCAACACGTGCTACGTCGTTCGGCAGAGTTCTGTGATACAGGCACCCCGGAAGCTCTTCCTGATTCAGTACATACATTTTATTCGGATCGCCTTCCGGCAGAGATGTTACTTCTGCGGTCAGTGCATCCAGCTGCTCCTTGGAGCCATCAATCCATACTACTTTATCCGGCTTTGTCAGAGCGACCATTTCGTCAACCCAAGCCAGGACATTCTTGTTGTTTGTCAATGCCATTGGTATTACCTCCTGTAATTGCATAAATCTGTTTATGCATCATTTGAGAAGATTCATTCTGCCATGCATCCAGAATCTTCCCGTTATCATAATTATAATTCTATTTGCGTCTATTGTCAAGTGATTTACGCAAAATCCCATCCATTTTTCAGAAAATGTTCACTCTTTGCGCTCCAATGTGCGCCGCTGACGTACAGAATGACAATTTTCTGTCAATTTGTCCTCAGGAATTCCGAGGCACATTTTCCTCCAGACTCATGGTTGCATAGGCGTTGAGACCGGCGTCCGCACGAATGCCGGCATCAAAGTTATAGGAACCAGCGCAGGCGATCATTGCCGCATTGTCACCGCACAAAGACAGGGGCGGAAGATGCAGGGAAAAGCCCTTTTTCTCACACATGGCAGTCATGGCATTTCTCACGCCGCTGTTTGCGGAAACACCGCCTGCCACTGCAATGGTAGTGTAACCCAAATCCACTGCTGCACGCATGGTATGTTCTGTCACTACCTCAGAAATGGTTTTTTGAACGCTTGCGGCAAGGTCGTTGTGACTGAGCGTTCCGCCCTTCTGCTGGGTGTTGTGAAGCAGATTGATGACAGAAGTTTTCAGCCCCGAGAAGCTGAAATCGTACGCATTTCCGGCAACCTTAGGACGAGGAAGCTGGAATGCATCTGCATTGCCCAGCTGTGCCGCTTTATCAATATGTACGCCGCCGGGATACGGAAATCCCATGGCACGGGCGCATTTATCGAAGCACTCCCCTGCGGCATCATCACGGGTACGTCCCACCACACGGAATTCGGTATAGGACAGCACTTCCACAATATGACTGTGACCGCCGCTGACCACGAGGCAGAGATAAGGCGGCTTGAGGTCCGGATGTGCGATATAGTTTGCAGCGATATGTCCGGCAATATGATGCACGGGAATGAGGGGCTTACCGGCAGCCAGTGCCAGTCCCTTTGCAAAGTTTACGCCCACCAGCAATGCACCGATCAGTCCCGGGGCATAGGTAACGGCAATGCCGTCCAGTTCTTCCAGGGTAACATGGGCATCTTCAAGCGCCTTCTGTACGACCCAGAGAATATTTTCGCAGTGACGGCGTGAAGCGATCTCCGGCACAACACCGCCGTAAAGCTTGTGCTCCTCCACCTGAGAAGCGATAACATTGGAAAGCACCTCCGTGTGATCACACACCACGCTTGCGGCAGTTTCATCACAGGAGCTTTCGATTCCTAAAATCAGCATGAAATGGATACTCCTTTTTTTATTTCCATTATGCGGGCGAGCAATGCTCGCCCCTACATTCTTCGTGATTTCGTGCATTTTGTAGGGGCGACCATTGGTCGCCCGATACCAAAGCACGTTATACCTCATAATCAATACAAGCTCTCAGGTCACGTCTGGGGTTAATGAACTGCCCGAACGCCACATGCTCCGGATGCACCTGATAAGCATTCAGAGCGTCGATGTCTGCAAAATCGCACACCAGTGCAAATTCATAATTATCAGGATTTGCCTTTTCGGTATTGATGCAGACCTCCAGCTTGTCCAGTGTGGGGACAAGATCAATAAGCTTTTCTGCACGTTCTTTGGCTTCCCGTGCATTTTCCATTGCGGTTCTGCCCTCGTATTCGGGCTTTAATTTGAACATAACGATGTGTCTGATCATCTGGATTACTTCCTTTCATATTTGAGTTTATGTACTGTACTTATTGTACTGTATTTTCTTTTGGGTTGCAAGATATATTTTTCGGTTTCTGCGAATATCTTCTGAGTTGTCCTGCCGTCATGAATATGTAGTTGATATGATACAGACTCATTACAAACAGCAGGGCAGCATTTATGCCTGTATGGGGCAGCCGGGCATAGTAGAAGAAAAATTTAAGAAGCCAGGAGCCCTGAATCACCAGTCCCAGCCCCACAGAGGACAGGCACACGCATTTCCCCCAGAACGGCATTTTATGAGGACTGAAAAGAGAAAGCATCAGTATACTCAGCAGGCTCAGAGCAAACAAAAGGACTGCGATCTCATCAGCCGCTGCATCTCCTGTCAGGGAAAGATCTTCAAATGTCACTTCATAGCCGGTCGTTTTCTCGGGAGCCCGTGTGCGGAAACTCCAGCCGATAAAAAAAATATATCCGAATCCGTTACATGCGATGGTCATCAGATTCAGCAGTACAGACGGTGCTTTGCGGCAAATCATCCGAGCGACAAAAAAAGCCAGCCAGAGAATGGGTACTCCAAGCAAAATAAGTATACCCGATTGAATGACTTCTATAATTTCAATGAAAGCGTCCAAAGAAAAACTCCTTTCAACATTTCCCTTGTGAATTGTGGAAAGCACATTAGTCCCGATCCCCATAACCTTGTTTCGGATTCTCCATAAGCGCACCAGGCTTGAACGTGATTTCGCCGTTTTCAAGCAGGATCTCTGCGGCACGGTCCGAAGCTTTTGCTGTCATGCGTATTTCCGCAAGACCGCTTTCCTCAGAATCGGGGATTTCAAGTTCGGCATCATACAGACCAAGTGCGCCATCCTCCGCTTTTGTGACGAGCCAGTCGTCATATGGATAATCATACGGCAACAGAACGGATTCCTTTTTTACAGGGTCAAAATAACCTGCCTGCGAAACATAGACACCGCTGCCCCATGCGAATGTAAAGTACAGTTCCTGTTTTCCGTCTGCATTTATATCCGCAAGAGCAAGGCTTGTTACCATAGAAAACGGGAAGCCGAATTCTCTGTCCAAAGAATAAACATCCCCCTCAAAGAGCAGAAATGTACCGCCCAGTGAAGCATATGTAAAAATCCGGTAATCAGACTGCTCTGCAATATAGTCCGGCGTAATTTCATAGCAAGGATTTTCTTCGGGATCGCATACCATTTCCGGAGCCGCATCCAGCATGTCCTGTGCATCGCCGATCGGACAGAAAGAAACAGTATATATGTCCTCTGTTTCCTGCGGTGTGCAGCCGGTGATGCAGAGCAGCAGCCCTGTCCATAGAATCAGCCCCGTATTTTTGCACTGCTTCATCATTCCCCCTCTTCCTCCGTCCGATACGCATACTGCACTGCAATGCGGTTTTCCGGATGCACATCCCATGTATACAGCGTAAGCAGAAACAGCCATTCCAGCGGCTTCATGAGGAGATACACAATATCCGCACGAAGAGGTGTTGTGATGAGTCTGGAAATAGGATAGCCATGGCGATTGTAGAAGGTGCGCACCCGTTTGTGGAATCGGGGAAGCTTCTGTGCCAGAAGTTCCTCAAAGGCGTTAGCAACTGCCAGCTGACGGTTCACTACAATAGTATGGGAAAGGCGTGTTCCGTACCGCAGAGGACGCACCAGCTTACGATGACCGCCGGCAGCCACGGTGCAGAGATAATGCCCATCATATTCAATGGGAGGCGGCGGGATCTGGGTGCTGAAGGTCCAGTCGGCGGTCATGGTAAATGCCTTGATAAAGCCATCGGGACCTTGTCCGAAAAGCAGCAGGATGATCTCCAGAACTGCCGCCAGAGGAAATACCAGCAGGAAGCTGAAAACGCTCATTCCGGAAACCTTCGACAGAAACTGATACAGCTTTTCCATGCTCTTGTACCGGAACTGCGTCTCTCTTTCCTGAATGTGCTTTACCTGCCCGCAGACGTGGCGGCGAATCTGTCGTATGGATATGATCAGCAGATTGAAGTGATACAGGTACAGCCAGAATGCTGCATCGCTGTTCCTTGAATAGGTTTCAGGTGCGATCTGGATCAGATAGAGTACATTCATAACATTCCCTATAAGCACTGCTGCAATGGATCCCGCCGAAATCAATGGAGGCAGCTTTTCCGGATCACTGTAGGACAGAATGAAAAATCCGATCACACCGACCGCACAGGGCAGTACGAAGGAAAACAAATATTCAAAGCTGATGGTAAAATGATACAGATTCGGATATACAGCCTCATAATATTCGCCTGCTGTCTCAAAGTACAGCGCCCTCATGAGCTGATAGTAGAAACCGCCGAGCCATACCGTAAGCGTATCCGCAATTCCGGGAATCCACTTTTTTCGGAAAAACAGGTTTTTCAGATTGATTCCTGTAAGTGCAAGCGGTATCCCGAAAAACAGTGGGAATATTATTATAATCATCAAAATGTCATCCGGATACATCATATTGTATCACGCTCCCTCGTCATCAGCACTGCACCCTCATCGGGATTCCGGTAATACCGTTTCCGGTATCCCACCTGACAATATCCAAGGGATTCATAGAGGACGATTGCAGGCGCATTGGATTCACGTACTTCCAGAATGAAGCTTTGTCCTGCGTATTTGCCGTGTGCCGATTCCAAAAGCTGCCTTGCGATGCCCATTCTGCGGCATTCCGGCAACACAGCGATATCATCCACGCTCTTCTCGTCTCCTGCATCTGACAGCACCAGATATCCGGCAATATCACCGGAAGCTGTTTTTGCAAGCGTGATTTCTGTATGCGGTGACGCAAACGCCTCTGTGAAAAGCTTCTCCGACCACGGGTCAGGAAAGCATACAGCTGCGATCTCGCTGAGTTTTTTCATATCCTCAATGGCAGCAGAAACGATATTAACCCTTTGCATCATACCAGCTGCCTCCCATGCTCACCTCCGCAGTCAGCGGAACGGTGAAGCTTACCACATTCTGCATCTCTTCGCCCAGAATTTTAGCGGCTTTCAATGCAAGCTGCTGAGGAACCTCCACGATCAGTTCATCGTGTACCTGCAAAATCAGCTTCGCTTCCGGTACCTCTGTGCGCAGACGGTCGTACACACGCACCATCGCCATTTTGATGATATCCGCAGCCGTGCCCTGAATGGGCGTGTTCATGGCAATGCGCCTGCCGGCAGCCTGCACCATCTTGTTGGACTGACGGAGTTCGGGAACGGGTCTCCGGCGTTTGAAGTATGTGGAAACATAGCCGTCACGCTTTGCGTTCTCCACGATCTCTTCCATAAAGACATCTACCTTCGGGTAGCGTGCCAGATAATTCCTGATATAGCGGTTTGCTTCATAAACGGATACGCCGATATCCTTGGACAGGGAAAATGCGCCCATACCGTAGATAATGCCGAAGTTTACAGCCTTTGCCGCACTTCTCATTTCGGATGTGACCATTTCAGGGGGCATGTCAAATACCTGTGCCGCCGTTGCCGTGTGGATGTCTGCACCCCCGAGGAATGCTGCCTGCATATTTTCATCGCCGCAGAGATTTGCCAGAATCCGCAGTTCGATCTGGCTGTAGTCTGCATCCAGCAGGATGTTTCCTTCGCCGGCTTCAAAGAATTTCCGCATGTTCCGTCCCAGCTTTGTGCGGACAGGGATATTCTGCATATTCGGTTCTGTGGAGGAGATGCGTCCCGTACGGGTTTCCGTCTGCTTGAAGACAGAGTGAATGCGTCCGTCCTTGCCGACGGTCTTCAGCAGCCCGTCCACATAGGTAGATTTGAGTTTCGAGAACTGTCTCCACTGGAGAACATAGTCCACGATCTTATATTCATCCCGGAGACTCTCCAGAATTTCAGCGTTTGTGGAATAGCCGGTCTTTGTTTTTTTGCCGTGAGGGAGTCCCATCTCGGAAAACAGCACCTCGCCCAGCTGCTTGGGGGAACCGATGTTGAACGCATGTCCTGCCTCATCATAGATCATCTGCTGCATTTCTTCGATCTGCTCGGACAGGTACACACCGAATTCCCGTACGCCGTCTGTATCTACCATAACACCGATGTGCTCCATAGAGGCAAGCACCTCGGTCAGACGCAGTTCCAGTGCATACAGTTCCTCCATATCCTGCTCCTTCACAAGACGTTCCATTTCCGTACAAAGGGGTGCAAGAGCAGCAAGATCACTGTACGCACCTGACGGACAGGGAATATGATAGGTCACGCAAAGTCTGTCAATGGTATATTCCGATGTGACGGGATTCAGCAGATAAGCGCAGATCTCACCGTCTGTGAGCAGATTCCGGAGTTCCTTTCCCTGTGCCAGCATATAGCGGTAATGCGGCTTTGCGGAGAAGGTTTTCTTTTTAAAGCTGCCGCCCAGAAATGCTGTGATAACAGCCGTATCCTCGGTGAGATAGATCGTTTCCCCGCAGAATACGGACAGCCTGTCACCGTCAAAGAGGTAGTGGTATATCTCCTGCCCTACTTCCCATCCGTCGAGAATATCCCCAGTCAGGACTTCCTCCCCGTAGCTGACTGCCTCCGCTGCGGGAGCCGTATCCTCCGCTTCCGTCTGCACGGGCGCATTGTCCAGATCAAGCTTTGTGAGCAGCTTTGCCATTTCCAGCTCCAGCAGCAATGCCTTCAGCTTTCCGCTGTCAGCATCCTTTTTGTCATAAGCGGAAAGTTCCTGGGGAATGGGTGCATCCTTCACGATCGCAGCAAGCCATTTGCTCTGTTCCGCAGCAGCCTTTCCTGCAGTCAGCTTAGTATATACACCTTTTGTAAGACCGGCATTTTCAAGGTTCGCATAGAGATTTTCAATGGTAGCCCACTTCTGAATGAGTCCCGATGCGGTTTTCTGACCGATGCCGGCAACGCCGGAGATATTGTCGGAACTGTCCCCCATAAGCGCCTTCAGATCGATCATGGAGAGCGGTTCAAAGCCGTATTCCTCCCGGAAGCGTTCAGGGGTATAGGGGATGGTATCCTTATTTGTGACAAGACGGACGGTGACATTCTCCTCAATAAGCTGTAAGCTGTCACGGTCACCGGTGACGATATGACATTCAGAGCCTTGCTCGGTACAGATCCGAGCAAGCGTTCCCAGGATATCATCTGCTTCGTAGCCTTCGCAGGTGATGACGGAAACGCCCATGAGGGAGAGGATCTCCTTGATGTAGGGGAGCTGCATGGCAAGCTCCTCGGGCATACCCTTACGGTTTGCCTTATAGGTATCTACCGCCTTATGACGGAAGGTCGGCGCCTTCAGATCAAAAGCGGTAACGATACGGTCGGGTTTCACTTCGGAAACATGCTTGAAGTAGATATTCATAAAGCCGAAGATGGCGTTGGTATAGATTCCATTTTGATTGGACAGCAGCCGGATCCCATAGAAAGCACGATTGAGGATGCTGTTGCCGTCAATAGCCAGTAAGCGCATGGCAGGACCTCCTGAATGGTATTTTCTTATAGTATACCACATCTGAGGAAAAAAGAAAAGCTTTTTGGTGCAGCAATTTCTCGAAAATGCTGCCGTAGGGTCCGGGACGAGAAGTCCCGGATGGCTGCAGAGCAGCCATAATTCAGGAAGCCGTCACCACAACATCAAACACCGCCGCAAACTTTGCCGTTTCAAAATCGTGCTGGGCATAATACTTGGGGCAATCCTTCCGCAGGCAGGCATCCAGTCCGATGACATCTGCATGCATTTCCTTGACCGTCTCCTCTGCTGCAATGGAGCATGCGGCTTTGATCAGGCGTTTTGCCGCCTCGCTGTTTCCGCTGCCCCGGAGCCGGAGTGTCACAGTAACATGGGGAATGCCGTTCTGAATTTCAGCAGAAAGCTCTGTCTGTGCGGAATGGACCTCGTAATTCACCATCCTGTCATTCCCGGCAACTGAGATCCGCCTGGGATAATTTTCACCTCTCAGCCAGCAAAGACCCTGGACCGCATGACTTGACAGGGTACCCAGAAACTCCCCGTTTTGCAGCAGTCCCACACCGAAACCCTCCTCAGAAAGGACAGGAACCAGTGCAGCCCCGTCATCTCCTGCACATTCTGACAGAACATGAAACAGGTCCGTTTCGGGAATCCTTCCGTTTTCCTCCTCCTGACGCAGCTGATCTGTCAGCAGTGTTGTATCGATCCCCTCCGGAAGTTCCGTCTCGTGGAGATACAAAAGCTTACATGCCGGAGACAGGCGGTATTCCTCCATGCATTCCTGCATGCTGTCTGTAAAGGATGCCCTGTCAAAGCAGAGCAGTTCCAGATGTCCCATAAAAACAGCTTTTCCCGATTGTACAGCAGTTTCTTCAATGGCAGCTGCCATGGTCAGCCCCTCGCCTGAGATCGGCGTGCCGGTTTCCTCAAAGGGATACAGCGTCAGTTCTGTAAGTGTTGGACTACCTCCAAGCTTTGCGCCCTGAATATAGATGCGGTCACGGACCTCTGTGACCGATTTCGAGCAGCCGGTACAGAGGAGGGTGCAGATGCTGAAAAGCACAGCGAAAATTTTTCTCATGATGTGGGTTCCTCCTTCCATTCGGGATTCTTTTTCATCCGGAGACAGAACAGCAGCGGTATGACGCAGGCGAACAGAACAATGCCGATGATGCACCAGAGATTTTCCTCAAAGCCCATAGCAGAAAATGCAGCGGCTGCGCCGATCATTCCCAGAATGGAAAGAATGCTTCTGCAGCGGAGTCCGGGGAAGAGCATCCCCAGAAGATGCGCCGAAAGCACTGTCAGCAGCGTCAGCCGGATGACGCACAGCAGTACGAATACGATCAGATAGAATGCATCCGCACGCTGGGTGGTAAGGGGCTGGGATACAGAGGTCAGCAGGAAAAAGGGGTATTCTGCTGCGGAGAGGAGGTTCCCCAGAACGGTGATGCACAGGAAAAGGATGACCTCCCACAAAAGCAGGCTGAGTCCCAGAAAGCGCAGGGAAGAAAATGCCGATTTCTGATCGGTAAAGCTGAGCAGAACAAAAAGTGCCGGCAGGGTATCCCCGAGAGAAAGAATGTGCATGGCACTGCCGAAAACTGTATTGTCTGCGGTCGGATACAGCTGCTGAAAATCAATGCGCTGCCATGCCCCCAGCAGAAGGATCCCCAGCGTGAAGATCAGAAATCCGAAGGCGATCGTTCCGGCACGTGCAAAGGTACGCAGTCCCAGCGAGGCGGTATACAGGCACACTGCACCGATCAGGGCCGCAGTGATCAGGGGCTGGGAAAAGGGAAGAGACAGATGCTCAGAGCCTTTCCACAAAAGCAGAAAGGAGATTCCGCCCCGTACAATAAAATACAGCACGAACAGAAGAGGAACGATATAATGCTTCCGGCTGCAATAGGCGGTCAGGGTGAAGCCTTCCTTATAAAGCAGAAGCATAGGAATGCAGAGGATCCCCTGTAAAACAAAGGCAATTACAGCCCCCCACATGGATTCCATCCCCATAGGTGCAGACATGCACATGAGCATAAATGCATTGGACAGCAGAAGTGCCGTCGTCAGCTGACCTGAACGGATTCTATTCATGATATTCCTCCACTGTAAAATGTCCGGACTGCATTTTGCGGAAGCTTACCCGGGTAAGCACATCCCGCATGGATTTTCTGCGGAAGGGCGCAATGGGTGCTGTTGACGGCATACCAAAGCTTTCACCTGCACAGAGATTGAACAGTACAGCTGCCCCTACCAGGCTGATGCCGAAAAGTCCCCACAAGCCTCCTGCCAGGATCATTCCCAGTCGCAGAAGTGTAAGCGGCTGATTGAGATCCGGCAGAACAAAACCGCTGATGACAGCAATGGCAGTCACTGTCAGTATGGGGGTACTGATCAGACCCGATGATACCGCAGCATCTCCGATGATCAGACCCGCAACGATGCTCACAGAGCCGCCTACTGCCTTCGGCAGACGAAGCCCCGCCTCACGAATGATCTCATAGATCAGCAGTACACCGATCGCCTCTGCGGTCAGGGAGAGGGGGGCATTCTCCTCCGACTGCGCCAGAAGCAGCAGAAGCGTCCGGTTCAGCAGTTCCGGGTGATGAAGTGCAACTGCCACATACAAAGCCGGCAGCAGAAGGGTGATCAGAAAGGCAAGATACTTGATCCAGCGGATGCAGGTGGTATAGTAAGGACGGAAGCAGTAATCGTCCATGGTCTGAAAGCTTTCACTGAAAAGCTTGGGGACGATCATTGCATAGGGAACACCGTCTATAAGGATGCCCACACGTCCCTCCAGCAGCTTTGCACAGAGGACATCAGGCCGCTGGGTGGTGCTGACTGTATCGAAGAGATTGCCTCTGCGGTTCTCCAGAAAAGGCTGCAGGTAGCCCGTGGACAGTACGCTTTCCAGTTCCGTGCTCTGGAGGCGTTCCCTGATCTCCCGGACGAGTTTTTGGGGTACACGGTCATGCATATAACACAGGCAGAGATCTGTCTGGGTCTTGTCTCCCACAGGGAACAGTTCCATTTTCAGAAAGGGAGTTTTCATGCGTCTCCGGAGCAGGGACATGTTGATGCGGACGACTTCGATAAGTCCATCCCGTGCGCCCATGATGTTGCTCTCCCCGGATGGCTCCATGACGGCACGTTTGTCATAGCCCTGTACACCAAATACCAGTGCGGAGGATGCTCCATGCAGGATCAGAACCGCAAAGCCGGAATTGAGAAACCGGAACAGATCCCGGTAATTTTTTGCCTCGCTCCGGTCGAGAGACAGAAGCAGCCGGTTCTGGATATGGGAGAAAACCGTCTGCGCAGTCGGTGCGGACAGCTGCACATGTGTAATGGGTTCAAGAATCAGTTCGGTAATGATGCTTGTGGCAACCATACCCTCACATGTGAGCAGTGCCGCCGGAATTCCGCTCAGGAGAAATTCGTTGACCATCAGATCGGAGGTGTTATCGGAAATCTCACGAAGCCGCCTTATATTCTGCTGCAGATCCGGGTGAATGGTTTCTTCTGCAAATTCATTCATGGAAATACCGCCTTTCATACAAAGATGTTTTTCCGGTATTTTGTGAAAAGAGGAAAAAAATATGCGGAAAAAATGATTGCAATTTTTTTGGTAATATGTTATACTATACGTATAAGTATGGTCATGCCGCCGGACAAGCGGTACAGGACATTTTTGGGAAGGTTTTTCAAGGAGGAACTTTTATGCTGAAAAGCAGAATTTTTGCGGCAGGTCTTTCTCTGCTGCTGGTATGTGCAGCAACGGGCTGCCGTTCGATCGATAATGAATCAGCTGTTCCGGCTGTAGCTGAGCAGCAGAGTGATGCCGTTTCATCCGCAGACAATGCGGGTATGAACGGCGGCGTTGCCAGAGAAGAAGCAACTATTGCCAATGTAGAACAGGCAGGCGGTGAATTCCGTGTGATCGCTGTAGGTGATAATCTCGTTCAGACATCTGTGTACAACTCCGCAAAAGCGAATGCGACAGGCGATGAGATGTATAACTTCGATTACTGTTACGAGGGCGTCAAGGATATTATCGAACAGGGTGATATCAGCATTATCGATCAGGAAACACTGATCTGTGACAATCCGGATATTGAAATTACAGGCAGCAACTTCAATTTCAACTCTCCGGCAGAGGTTGGTCCGGCGGTTATGCGTGCCGGCTTCAATGTAGTGTCCATGAGCAACAATCACCTGCTGGACAAGGGCATTGACGGTCTGATCTCCTGTATGGATTATTGGGACAGAATGCAGGAGGATTTCTCTGAACTGACCGTATACGGCGTATACCGTGATGAAGCGGACATGAGCAACATCCGTGTTCGTGAGGTCAATGGTCTGACGGTTGCGTTCCTTGCATATACCGAAAACACCAACGGCTATTCTGTACCGGAGGATTCCGATGTGCAGATCATTTATACTTCTGAGGAGGATATCATCAAGGCACAGATTGAAGAAGCCAATGCCATTGCAGATGTTGTTGTTGTTTCTGCACACTGGGGCGTTGAGGATACCTTTGAGGTAACAGACGGCGTCAAGGCGCAGGCAAAGAATATGGTCAACTGGGGTGCTGATGTCATCATCGGATGTCACACCCACACACCGCAGACCATGGAATATCTGACCCGTGATGACGGTACACAGGGCTTCGTCTTCTATTCTCTGGGCAACTTTATTTCCGCACAGACCTACAACATCAACCTGATCGGTGAAATTGCGGACTTTAAGATGGTCGTGGATTCTGCCGGCGGTGTAACGGTTGAGGATGTTATGGTACATCCGGTCATCACCCAGTATGATGACGGAATGCTGAGCAATCTGCGGCTGATCGCATACCGTGACTATACCGAGGAGCTTTGTGCGCAGCACGGTCTGCCGTATGCAATGTACGACCAGTACTATGCAGAGTGGAATATGGAGCGTATCAAGGAGATCATTGATACCGCAATTCCGGCAGAGTACCAGAAGCTGGATTAAATACGGGTTCTATTTCAAAAATCGGGGTTACAAATTGCAGGATCAGGCAGCATGTATGCGATTGTGCGTCCCCTGCCGGTGTCCTGCAGGGGCGATCATTGGTTGTCCGCTGCGGACTGAGCAGCCTGAAAAAATCCAATTTCATTACCCCGACATTTATAACAGAACCTGAATACATATAACGTCAAAAGCAGTGCAGTTGAAGAGCTGTACTGCTTTTTTCAAGAACGGAGGTTTTATCAATGCTCATACAAACGCTTTCTGAAAAGATACACAAGAACATCGCACAGCGCATTGTCGGCAAGGATGCTGTCATTGACCGTGTGCTGATCGCCCTTTTATGCAAGGGTCATGTCCTGCTGGATGACCTTCCGGGTACAGGAAAGACGACCCTTGCCAAATCCCTGGCAGCCTCGCTGAACGGTGTGTACCGCCGTGTGCAGTTTACCCCCGATCTGCTTCCCACCGATGTAACCGGCGTAAACATCTATAACCAGAAGGAGCAGTGCTTTACCTTCCGTCCGGGCGCCGTTTTTGCCAATGTACTCCTTGCGGATGAGATCAACCGTGCAACGCCCCGTACCCAGTCCGCTTTGCTGGAATGTATGGAGGAGCAGCAGGTGACAGCAGACGGTGTGACCTATCCCCTTGATGCGCCCTTTTTTGTAATTGCAACCCAGAATCCCATTGAACTTCAGGGAACCTTTCCGCTGCCGGAAGCACAGATCGACCGCTTCCTGTTCTGTCTGCGCATGGGATATCCGGAACGTGAGCAGGAGCAGGAAATGCTCAGCCATGCGCTTGGCGGCACGGCGGTTTTAAAGGCGGTCGTATCCTGCGAAGAAATCGTGCAGGCGCAGGAGGAACTGAAAACCGTCCGCATCTGCCAGACGGTGCAGGATTATCTTCTTGATCTTGCGGCAGCGACCCGTGAAAGCGACGCTGTCAGAACAGGCATCAGTCCCAGAGGCCTTCTTGCACTTGCAGATGCATCCCGGGGATATGCAGCCATCCACGGCAGAGATTATGTGATTCCTGACGATGTGAAGGCAGTCGCTCCTGATGTCATCGCCCACCGTTTGATTCTGAAGGGTGCATCCTTTGCAGATCGTCTGGAGGAAAAACGGAAGCTGACACAGCAGCTTCTGGAACAGGTTCCCGTACCGAAGGATCAGATATGGAACTGCTGATTCTTGTTGTCATTATAGCCGCAGCTGTCATTGCGGAGCAGGCACTCTACGCACGGCTGGGTGCAAAAAACGTCCGGTATCGCTGCGGATTTTCCACAGAACTTCTCACAGAGGGCGAGGAGACGGAGCTTGCGGAGATCGTAGAAAACCGGAAGCTTCTGCCCATTCCGTGGCTCAAGGCAGAGCTGACCCTTCCAAGGCAGATGCAGCCCGCTGCAGGGGAAAGTGTTGTCACCGGAAATGACCGCTTTGTTACAGGCTTTTTCGTGGTGCGCAGCTACAGCGGCATCCGCCGTGTTCGGAAGATAAAAGCAAATGCACGAGGGATTTACCGGATTACCGGCGCACGCATCCAGACAGCGGATCTGCTGGGCGGTGTGCGGATCTCTCTGTCCGCATCGGATACAGGCAGTACGGTGACCGTTCTGCCGCGAAGCGCACAGGCGGATGCGGTTCTTCCCGTCCGGCTCCGGCGCAGAACCGGAGAACAGCTTGTCCGCAGCAGTCTTGTGACGGATCCGTTTTTCTCCGCAGGTGTGCGTTCCTATGAAGCGGGCGATCCCATGCAGCGGATCCACTGGAAGCTGGCAGCCCATACAGGAGAACTGATGGTACGGCAGGAAGAGAAAACGGCAAAGCGCTGCCTGCTGGTTCTGCTCAATGTCCAGACCGATTCCGAGCGCAGCGGTACCCGCACCGTAGATACGTCCCTTGCGGAGCATACAATCCGTCTTTGCGTGCAGTGTCTGGAGGAGGCGTGTGCGGAGGAATATACCGTCATTCTTTGCAGCAACGGCTGCATGCCGGGCGGTGAGCCGCTCCGCACCATAGAAACCGGAGGCAGTGCTGCACTTCCGATGCAGCTTCAGAGTCTGGCAGAGCTTTCGACCCAGCATCAGCTGCCCTTCCGGCAGTTTCTGGACCGGTACGGCGCAGTCTCTCCTGATATGTCCGCAGTTCTTATTACGCCCTATACGGATGATGCTGCTGCAGCATGGAAGACACAGTACCCCGATGCTGCGGTGATCGTTTCGGGATATGGCAGGGATGAAGCGCAGCTTGCGGATGCTGTCATCCCGGAACCGGAAAGGAGTGAAGCGTAATGCGTGCTGTACAGCGGACCCTGCTGCATTTTGCAGTATTTACCGCCCTTGTATTTTCACTGTATCCTCTTCTGGCGATGGTATTTCATTACAGCCGTCTGTCTGCCGGAAGTGTATGGCTTGCACAGCTGTTCCTGCTTCTGGTAAGCTTCGCCGCCCTGACGCATGCAATTTTCATCCGCAGACAGTACCGGAAAAAGCCAGTGCTTGTCAACCTTTCCTTTTTCGGTATAGGGCTTCTTTCCGGTGCAGCTGCATGGGTCCTGTCACCCTTTCCGGGCGTATTTATGGCTGTCATCTCTGCAATTGCCGTATTTGCTGTCTATCAGGCTGGTGCAAGGCTTTTCTTTATCGAATATGACAGCCTGATTCACCCCTATGTCTACACCGCCATCTGTATGCTGTACATCGTGCCGTCTGCGATCATCTGGTTCGGTGATCATGATGCGTCCTTCCTGTGGCAGGCGGTTTTATTTCTGATCATCAGCTGTATATTCGCCGTGGCACATAATTTCAGCGGAATCGATATTGCACTGCAAAGTCAGGGCGCAGAGGAGGAGCATCTTCCGAAGGGACTGCTCCGGCACAATCGTCTTCTGCTCTGCGCATTTGGTGCAGCGGTAGGTCTGCTTTTGCTCATGCGCAGTGTGATCGGCACTTTTCTCTGGACGCTTCTGAAAACCGTTCTTCATTATGCAGGCAGGATATTCCTCTGGATCGCAGGACTTTTTACCGGAAACGAGAAGGAAGCAGCAGAACTGGAGGAATCGGAATCCTCCTTTTTGCAGCAAACTGCTGTCACCCGGAATGAGTGGGTCACACTGATCTGTACCCTGATACTGGCAGCGATCGCAGTTTTTGTTATAATCCGATACCGCAGACGGATCACAGAGGGTATCCGGAATTTCTTCCGGAGCATTCGTTCATGGCTGGCATGGCTGTTCGGACGCAGCTATGATACGCCTTTCCGCATGGAGGCAGGCGGTTATACCGATTATCATATGGATCTGACAGCAGAGGAGTCAGACTTTGCCGATCTGCCGTCTCCGGAGAAGGTCCATTACCGCAGGCTTTACCGGAAATACCGCCGGATGGAGCATACAGCGGAAAAATACCGGCTTGGATACAGTCTTCTGCTATACCGGCTCAGTCAGGACGGACTGTCGGTCAAGCCGTCTCTCAGTCCCCAGGAGGTTCTTGCTCTTGTGCAGGCAGAGGGCGAAACATTCGCACTCTGGAAGACTGTTACCTATGGATATGAACAGGCTCGTTACCGGGAGCAGCTTCCGGATGGACCTGCATTTTCTGCACTGGACAGCCTTCTGTCGGAAAAATTATAATTTTTTGGTATAAAATCACACCTCCGGTTCAAAATAGAATCGGAGGTGTTTGATTTGAAACAAGAAGCAAACGAAGCAAAAAAAGGTCGTCTGAAAGGATTTTACACAGCACTGCTCATCAGCCTTGCCATGATTGGTGCAGCATGTGCTTATGCGTATCAGGCGACAACTGTAACTCTGGAGGAGAATCTGGAATCCCTGCAGGAGGATTTTTCCTCCCAGGCGGAGACGCTCCCGACGGATTTCACTGCCCAGAACTACAATTCCTACACAGAGCCGGCGCAGGAATCCTATAATGCTGTTGTAGGCGTAAAGACAGACCTGCCGATGGAAACGGAAACGAATCCGGCAGAGACAAGCACAGAATCCGCAGAGACGGAGCCGGCTGCACAGGAGACTGAGGCAGCGCCGGAGGGCGAATTTGCTCATGTGCTGGTAAGTCCGATGGAGGGTGAGGTCATGCAGCCCTTCAGCAACGGGGAGCTTGTGAAGTCTGAAACCACCGGTACATGGCAGACGCATAATGGTGCGGATATTGCCGGTGAGGAAGGTGCTGCTGTATGTGCCATTGACAACGGCACGGTTGCAGAGGTCACCAAGGACCCCTTATGGGGAATCTGCGTAAGCATTGATCATGGAAACGGCGTGGTAAGCCGTTACTGCGGACTGAGTGCAAGTCTTTCTGTGCAGAACGGAGATACCGTTGAAAGCGGGCAGACCATCGGTACAGTCGGCAATACTGCCGACATGGAGAGCAAACAGGAATCCCATCTGCATTTTGAGGTGCAGAAGAACGGGGTTTATGTGGATCCAATCGCCTATGTGAGTGAGTAGAAAAGAGGCTGCTGCAGGTTCAGATCTGCAGCAGCCTTCTTTGTATGCATAGTATGTATGTAAAGAGGTTCTATTTGAAAAGATGGAGATATGAATTATAGTTTATTGCACAAAGTGCGATAAACTACAATTTACCCCAACAATTCAAATGGAACCAAAATAGCTTTTATCCAAAAGAAAAAACGGCACATCGTGCCGTTTTCTCCTCTACTATTCTACTCAATTTTTGAAACCAAACTTACTTTACGATGAATCTGTCAAGTGCTGCAATCAGCTTTTCCGGATCCTCGGTGTGCGCCTGAAGCTTGATTGCCTTGGACAGGTCCAGGCTGAAAATGCCCATGATAGACTTAGCATCTACTGCGTATCTGCCGGATACCAGATCGATATCAAAGCTAAACAGCATTACTGTGTTTACGAAATCCTTAACGTCATTAATTGCCTTCAGTTCAACCATTGTCTCAAACATAATTACTACCTCCTGAAAACCTCTTACTCAATCGTCCCTATCACGGGTATTCTTTCCCAGAAAACCAGCAAATCCCATTCAATATCTGCCTTGCTTTCTGTTGTACATAGCATACCACGAATTATTTTTTTTGTCAAGACGATTGCATTATTTTCGTGATTATAGTATAATAGAAACGACTGAGGGAATCAGCCTTTTATTCATTCCCACTAAACTATATGAAAATTCAGTACAGAGACGGTTACAGTCCGTAACCTTTTATCACAGATTTGTAGGAATTTCCGTAGTTTTTACATACACACCGATACGCACACAGAGAGGAGACAATGCATGCGCTGCTACTTTTACACCTTCGGCTGCAAGGTCAATACCTGCGAAACAGCAGGCATGCAGCAGCTGCTCCGTGACAAGGGTTTTCTCATCACAGATGACCCGGAGGATGCAGATATTGCAATTATCAATTCCTGCACGGTGACAGCATCGGGCGATCACCGGATGCTTACCCTGCTCCGCCAGCTGCGGAAAAAGCATCCATCCCTCATTATCGTCCTGACAGGCTGCTATGTGCAGGCATTCCCAGAGGAGGCCGGACAAATTGACGAGTATGATATTCTTATCGGCAACAAGGACAAGGCACGGCTCCCGGAGCTGATCCGGCGATTCCTGGAGAAGCCGTCCTATATACATGAAATCTGCGCCGTATCGCCTTATGAGAAGGACGCCCCCTTTGAACCGCTCCCCTGCGATGCCTTTGCCCGGAATACACGGGCATTTCTCAAGATTCAGGATGGATGCAACTGCTTCTGCACCTACTGCATCATTCCCTATGCAAGAGGCCGCTGCCGTTCCATGCCGCTTGATGACCTGAAAAAACAGGTCAGACAGCTGACCGCTTCCGGTCATCGTGAAATCGTACTGTGCGGCATCAATCTTGCCTTTTACGGCAACGAATGGGGCGGAACGCTTCTGGATGCTGTAAAGGCAGCCGCAGAAGAAGGTGCAGAGCGTGTACGCCTTGGCTCCCTGGAGCCGGAGCGTATGACAGATGCACTTCTGGAGGGGCTTTCTGAAATACCCGGATTCTGCCCCCAGTTTCATCTGTCTCTGCAGAGCGGATGCACAGGAACGCTCCGTGCCATGAACCGCCGGTATACTGCGGAGGAATATGCAGACTTATGCAGGCGTGTCCGGCAGTATTTCCCGGAATGTGCCATTACAACGGATATCATGGTGGGATTTCCCGGTGAAACGGAGGAGGACTTCCAGGAATCCCTTGCCTTTGCAGAGAAAATCCGCTTTGCAAAGATGCACGTATTCCGCTACTCCCCCAGACCCGGCACTCCGGCTGCAAAAATGGAAGAGCAGATCCCCGAACGCATCAAAACAGAACGGATGCAGCGCATGCAGATGCTTGCCGCACGGATGCAGACCGAGCACCTGAAAAGCCTGATCGGACGGAAGGTTCCCGTGCTTTTTGAACGGGAAAAAGGCGACGGATTTCATATCGGACATGCACCGGACGGTTCTGTCATAAAAATTCCCCAAAAAAACCGAAAAAAAAGTTTGCGTAAATCTGTGTTTTATGTTAGAATAGAAGAGAACGATGCTGTGTGCTGCTTTGGTCAGCTGACTGAGGAAGCATGCAAATCCAACATAAAGGAGTAGAACTATGTCTGTTTATCGAATCTATGTGGAAAAAAAGCCGGAATATGCGGTGGAAGCCCAGTCTGTACTGAGCGACCTTCAGACCGCACTGCGTGTCAGTGTAACCGGTGTCCGTGTTTTCAATCGTTATGATGCGGACAAGCTGACCGAAGAAGCATTTGAAAAAGCAATCCCTACCGTGTTCTCCGAACCGGCAGTTGACTATGTTTACAAGGAACTGCCTGCCCTCAGCGGAAGCCAGCGCATGTTTGCGATGGAATATCTGCCGGGTCAGTTTGACCAGAGAGCGGACAGCTGCGAACAGTGTATTCAGATCCTCCTGCAGGGTGAACGCTGCCGTGTACGCTCTGCACAGATTTATATGATCATCGGTAATATTACCGATGCTGAATTTGAAAAGGTAAAGGCTTACCTCATCAACCCCGTAGAACGCCGTGAGGCTGCTATGGAACTGCCGGAATCCCTCGATGCAAATTATGAGATTCCTACAACCGTTGAAACACTTACCGGTTTCATTGATCTGACTGCAGCAGAACTGAATCAGTTTGTGAAGAACTACGGTCTGGCAATGGATCTGGGTGATATCAAGTTCTGTCAGGAATATTTCCGGGATACCGAACACCGTGATCCTACCATCACGGAAATCCGTATGATCGACACCTACTGGTCCGACCACTGCCGTCATACAACATTCCTTACAAATATTGAAAAGGCTGATATCGAAACACCCTATATCAAGGAAACCTATGATGAATATCTGCGCATCCGCGGCGAACTGGGCAGAGAAGCAAAGCCGATCACACTGATGGATATGGCGACCCTGGCAGTCCGCAAGCTGAAGGCTGACGGCAAGCTGAATGATCTTGACGAGAGCGAGGAGATCAACGCATGCTCCGTAAAGATCAAGGTTGATATCGACGGCAGAGAAGAAGATTGGATCCTCATGTTCAAGAATGAGACTCATAACCATCCGACTGAGATCGAGCCGTTCGGCGGTGCAGCGACCTGTCTGGGCGGTGCGATCCGTGACCCGCTGTCGGGACGTTCCTATGTTTATCAGGCAATGCGTGTAACC
This sequence comes from Ruminococcus sp., assembly GCA_017480865.1. Lineage (GTDB taxonomy): Bacteria > Bacillota > Clostridia > Oscillospirales > Ruminococcaceae > Ruminococcus_C. Next base: position 22,289 of record JAFURN010000011.1, read on the forward strand.
GGTGCTGCAAATCCGCTGGTACCCGTTGCAGATACCATTTCCGGCAAGCTGCCCCAGAGAAAGATCACACAGGGTGCTGCAAACGGCTACAGTTCCTATGGTAACCAGATCGGTCTGGCTACCGGTCATGTTGCAGAGGTTTACCACCCGGGCTATATGGCAAAGCGCATGGAGATCGGTGCGGTTCTGGGTGCTGCTCCTGCTGCGAACATCCGCAGAGAGGCTCCGGCTCCGGGAGATGTTGTCATCCTGCTGGGCGGCAAGACCGGCCGTGACGGCTGCGGCGGTGCAACCGGCTCCTCCAAGTCCCACACCATTGAATCCCTGGAATCCTGCGGTGCAGAGGTTCAGAAGGGTAATGCTCCGGAAGAACGTAAACTCCAGAGACTGTTCCGCAATCCTTTCGTTACACAGATGATCAAGCGCTGCAACGACTTCGGTGCAGGCGGTGTATCCGTTGCGATCGGTGAACTGACAGACGGTCTGGAAATCGACCTGAACGCAGTTCCCAAGAAGTACGAGGGTCTGGATGGTACAGAAATCGCAATTTCCGAGTCTCAGGAAAGAATGGCAGTTGTTGTTTCCGAACACGAGGCTGACCGCTTCCTCCGTGAAGCTGCCAAGGAAAACCTGGAAGCTACCATCGTAGCTGTTGTGAAGGAAGAGCCGCGTCTCAGAATGAAGTGGAACGGCAATACCATCGTTGACCTGTCCCGTGAATTCCTCAATTCCAACGGCGCAGCGAAGTATACAGATATCGTGATCGATACTCCCAAGGTGGCTGCTGTCAATGCTATGGAGGACTGCGCAGAGTCCTGGACCGACCTGCTGTCCAACCTGAATGTATGCTCTCAGAAGGGCCTCATTGAGAAATTTGACTCCACCATCGGTGCCGGTACGGTTCTCATGCCCTTCGGCGGTGTGCATCAGCTGTCCCCGTCTCAGGCAATGGCGGCGAAGATCCCGGTGCTGAGAGGCGAAACCAATACATGCTCCCTCATGGGCTGGGGATTCAACCCCCTCATCAGCGAAAACAGCCCGTATCACGGTGCAATGTGCGCTGTTGTTTCCTCTGTTGCAAAGGTAGTTGCAGCAGGCGGCAGCTGGCATCACTGCTGGCTGACCTTCCAGGAATATTTTGAAAGAACACAGAATAACCCCAAGCGCTGGGGCAAGCCGATGGCGGCTCTGCTGGGTGCATTCAAGGCACAGCTGGAACTGTCCTGCGGCTCCATCGGCGGTAAGGACTCCATGTCCGGTACCTTTGAGAATATCGATGTACCGCCTACACTGGTATCCTTTGCGGTTTCGACTGCAAAGGCAGACAAGGTAGTTTCCACAGAATTCAAGAAGGCTGGCAGCACAGTGATCCAGATCCGTCCGCAGTATGACGAAAACGGTCTGCCGGTATTCGAGAGCATCCGTGCCTGCTTCGACAGGCTCGAAAAGATCATTGCCGACGGAAGAGCAGCTGCTGTATGGGCAGTTGACTTCGGCGGCGTTGCAGAAGGTATCGCTAAGATGGCATTCGGCAACCGCATTGGCTTTGCATTCAGCAAGAAGCTGTCCGCAGAAGAGCTGTTCCAGCCCTGCGCAGGTGCATTTGTCATCGAACTGACCGATGCGGCTCAGGAAGGCGAAGAAGTAATCGGTACGACAACAGAGGCAAAGACCATTGCAGCTTCCGGTTACACGCTGAATCTGGAGGAACTGATCTCCGTTTGGGAGAAGAAGCTGGAGCCTGTATTCCCCTGCCGCATTCAGACAACCACAGAAGTACCGCCGACCTATTCCTTCAGCCGTACAGAAACTCTGACCGCCGGCATCAAGGAAGCACGTCCTCGTGTACTGATTCCGGTATTCCCGGGTACAAACTGCGAATACGATACCGCACGTATCTTTGAGCGCGCAGGTGCCCGTGCAGAGGTATTTGTGATCAAGAACCTCTCCGCAGCTGCAATTGAAGAATCCATCGACACCTTTGCGATGCTGATCAAGAATTCCCAGATCATCATGATTCCGGGCGGCTTCAGCGGCGGTGACGAACCGGACGGCAGCGGTAAGTTCATTACAGCATTCTTCCGCAATCCGAAGATCCGTGATGCTGTTCACAACATGCTCAAGAACCGTGACGGTCTGATGCTGGGTATCTGCAACGGCTTCCAGGCACTGGTAAAGCTGGGTCTGGTACCTTACGGCGAGATCGTGGATATGAAGGACAATTCTCCTACACTGACCTTCAACACTATTGCCCGTCACCAGTCCATGCTGGTAAATACACGTATTGCATCCAACAAGTCTCCGTGGCTGTACGGCTGCAAGCCGGGCGATGTGCATACCGTTGCAATTTCACACGGAGAAGGCAGATTTGTTGCACCGCAGTCACTCATTGATCAGCTGGCGGCGAACGGTCAGATTGCAACACAGTATGTAGACGGAAACGGCATACCGAGCATGGATATCCACTTCAATCCGAACACCTCTATGGCTGC
>JAFURN010000093.1 GCA_017480865.1 Ruminococcus sp.
GACTGAACGTTAACGAAACTGTTGAAATCGTTGGTCTGTCTGAAGAGAAGTCTTCTACAGTTGTAACCGGTATCGAAATGTTCCGTAAGACCCTGGATTCTGCTGAAGCTGGCGACAACATCGGTGCTCTGCTCCGTGGTGTTACCCGTGACAACGTAGAGCGTGGTCAGGTACTGTGCAAGCCGGGCTCCATTCACCCGCACACCAAGTTCAAGGGCCAGGTTTACGTTCTGAAGAAGGAAGAAGGCGGCCGTCACACTCCGTTCTTCAACAACTACAGACCGCAGTTCTATTTCAGAACAACTGACGTTACCGGTATCATCACTCTGCCGGAAGGCGTTGAAATGTGCACACCGGGCGACAACGTTGCTATGGACGTTGAGCTGATCTCTCCGATCGCTATCGAAGAAGGTCTGCGTTTCGCTATCCGTGAGGGTGGCAGAACCGTAGGTTCCGGCGTTGTAACTGCTATCAACGAATAATTCATTTTATGAATGTAAGGGAGGGGCGAGCCTTGGCTTGCTCCTCTTTTTATTTCGTTTTCCACAGAAGGATGCATGTGTGCGAACTTTGTGGAATCAGCAGTTTGTTTGAAATGCACAAAAACCGCGCCGAAAATTTTGAGATTTTTTTGCCGGATTTATTTTCACACTTATTGCAATTTCGCTGAATATGGGGTATAATAGGTGTAGTGGTGAAAAGTGGGCTGAATTCCCTGAAAAGGGGAGACGGTGGAAAGTTCACCCCTGAATACCCAGAATGAAAGGCGGTTTGTGAGATGGCATCTTTAATGGGTACCTATTACCATAATATTGATGCGAAGGGCAGACTGAACTTTCCGACAAAGCTTCGCGAAATTCTGGGTGTATCGTTTTATGTGACAAAGGGCATTGATTCTCCCTGTCTGACTGTGTATTCACAGGAAGAGTGGGACAGACTTTCGGAAAAGCTGTCTGCCGTGCCGGAGTCTAAGGCGGGTATCATCAAGCGCTGGCTTTTTTCCGGTGCGTGTGAGGTAACGCCCGATAAACAGGGACGTGTCCTGATTCCTCAGGATCTGCGTATGTTTGCCGGACTGGATAAGGATATTGTTGTGATCGGTGCGAATAACAAGGCTGAAATCTGGGATAAGGCGCGCTGGGACGAAATGAACAGCGGCATAGACATGAAGGACCTGCTGGCGACTATGAGTGAACTGGGCTTCTGAGGCGGAGGAGAAAATGGAATTTGTACATATACCTGTTCTGCTGAATGAGGTTTTAGAGGGGCTTGCAGTCAAGCCGGATGGCATTTATGTGGACGGCACTGTAGGCGGTGCTGGTCATTCCCGTGAAATCGCAAAGCAGCTTGGTGCAGAGGGAATGCTCATCGGTCTTGACCGGGATCCCGATGCTGTAGCAGTTGCCCGGGAGCGTCTTGCAGAATATCCTGCAAAGGTGTTCCATTGTAATTATGACGAAATGCAGCGTGTGCTGAATGAAGAGGGAATCTCCTCTGTGGATGGTATTCTGATGGATCTGGGCGTGTCCTCCCATCAGCTGGATACAGGCTCCCGGGGATTTTCCTATCATACAGATGCGCCGCTGGATATGCGCATGAGTCAGACCGGACTCAGTGCCGCTGATCTGGTGAATACCTGGTCAGAGGATGCGATTGCGCAGATACTCTTTGCATACGGCGAGGAGAAGTTTGCACGGAGCATTGCCCGGAATATTGTGGCAGCACGTGCGGAAAAAGAAATTACCACGACCCTCGAACTGGCGGAGCTTGTGAAGAACAGCGTTCCCCAGCGTGTGCGGCGTGAAAAGAATCCCTGCAAAAAAACCTTTCAGGCGATCCGGATTGCAGTAAACGGCGAGTTTGAGCATCTGGAACAGGGGCTTGAAGCGGCATTCCGGTGTCTGAAGCCCGGCGGCCGTCTGGCTGTGATCACCTTCCATTCGCTGGAAGATCGCATTGTGAAAAAGCAGTTTGCCAAGTGGTGTCAGGGATGCATCTGTCCGCCGGATTTTCCCCAGTGCGTATGCGGCAGGGAGCCGGAAGGCAGACTTGTGAACCGCAAGCCGCTGATTGCATCGGAGGCGGAGCTTTCTGAAAATAACCGCAGCCGCAGTGCAAAGCTGAGAGTGATAGAGAGGAGATAATCTGTTATGGCTGAGCGGCGTGAAGAAATGCAGACGACAGCCGCAGAAGAAACTCAGTCTGCATCAGCAACCAATCCAGGCAATGAAAAAAAGAGAGGGATTTTCTACATTGCCCCCAAAAAAAGAGGGCAGGCGCTGAAAATCAGTATTGTCAGCATACTGACGGTAACATTGTTCTACTTTGTTATCAACAGTTATGTGCAATTGAATGAAGTTTATTCCGATATATCTGAGGCAAGTGCCCAGCTCAATGAACTGCGCAGCGAAAATGTACGCATGCAGACGGAGCTGGAAGGCCAGGCATCCATCCGCAACATCAAGGAATATGCAGAGGAACGCCTGGGACTACAGAAGATTGACCAGTCTCAGATACAATATATACAGATACAAACAGAAGATGAGGTCATCATCGAAGAGCCGGAGCAGAATATATTCATCAAAATCAAACGCTGGTTTGTGAATTTGATTGAATATCTTCGGGGATAGCTGGCATATGATGTACAGAAGCCTCCTGGCAGACTGTACCCCAATTATTGTTGCTATCGGCAGTGCGTAAGCACAGATAAAAAGATTGCCGTTAGTATATACGAGAACGAGATGCAAAATCGGGTGTCGGAAAATGGAATGAATCCGTGTGATCGCGCAGCCATCGGACAGATGATGTGCACACGGGTTTGTTCCGCAATAAGCCAGACAGGAAAGGAACCGTTTCCTGTCGGCGAGAATTCCTGTCTGAACAGACAGTTTGATATGGGCGGGGTATTTTCACGGATTCCCTGCCTTATTCTATTTATTTGCGTTTTGCTTGTGCGGGACTGTCCCGACGGAAGAGCTTCTTGCGATAAGGAGTTTTTCGGTGGGTGCAGCCCTTGGTGATGAGAGAGGAGAGAAAACGTGCCGAAAACAGGAAAAAAGGAAGTAGTCAAAAACGGCGCTGAACATGGAACCATGCCGACTGTGCGGATGAAAAAGCATCTGAATGTGGGCGTGCTGACTCTGATGTCTGTAATCTGTGCGGCTGTTATTGCGAATTTGTTTAAGGTTTCTGTGCTGGAGCATTCCAAATACGAGAGCCTTGCGAATAACTATCACTTTGGCACGCTGACGCTGGAAGCGCAGCGAGGTGCGATTTATGATGCAACCGGTAAGCCTCTTGCATGGAGTGCAACCGTGTATAATGTGTACATTGACCCGACTCTGTTCCGTGAGGAAATGGAGGATATTGAACAGGCAAACCAGCAGAATCGTCTGAATGCCCAGGAAAATAATGAAACGCCCGAGAATCTGATCAACATTGAAAATCTGAAGGCGTCTATTGCCAATTATCTTTCCAATAAGCTGGGAATTGAGACAGAGGAAGTTTACAAGGGCTTTGAACAGGAGGGACGTTACTACGTCCTCCAGACGCAGGTGGAAAAGAAGGTTGCTGACGATATCATGGCATATTTCAGCGAGATGAACCTGGTTTCCTTTGCTACACAGGCTTCTACCAGAAGATATTATCCCCAGAATGAACTGGCTGCAAGTGTGATCGGCTTTACCAACAGCGACGGCAATGGTCAGTATGGTCTGGAGTATCAGTATGATTCCTATCTGTCCGGCGTGGATGGACGTGTGGTATCTGCCCAGGCGGCAAACGGCGAGGAAATGCCCTACCGTTATTCTACGACTTATGATGCGGAAAACGGTGATTCCCTGTATCTGACCATTGATACGACCATTCAGTATTATCTGGAAAAGGCGCTCAGCGAAATGGTGACGAAGTTCAATGTCCAGGAACGTGCCTGCGGCATTATCATGAATCCCAAGACCGGTGCGATCTATGCCATGGCGACCTATCCGTCCTTTGACCTGAACAGCCCTTCTGAGATTTTCGATGAGGTGACAGCAAAGAGGCTGTCCACGCTGAATGGTCAGGAATATACGGATGCATACACAGCAGCAAGAGAGCTTCAGTGGAAGAATAAGGCAACTACAGAGATCTATTATCCCGGTTCTGTATTTAAGGTAGTTACAAGTGCAGCAGGCTTTGATGAAAAGCTGATCAATCTGAAGGAAGATATGTTCACCTGTACAGGTGTGCTCACCATTGCCGATGCAAACATCCACTGTTCTAACAGAAGCGGCCATGGTACACAGAACTTTACGACAGCACTGACCAACTCCTGCAACCCGGCATTTATGGAGATCGGTATGGAGATCGGCAGAGATCGTTTTTATCAGTATCTGGACGGTTTCGGTCTGACGGAGCCTACTGGCATTGACCTGCCTGGCGAATCCAGCAGTATCCATGTCAGTGAGACGATGTCGATCGTTGACCTTGTGTCCTCTTCTTTTGGTCAGGTAAATAAGATCACGCCCATTCAGATGATCACAGCCTATGCGGCAGTCATCAATGGCGGTACGCTTGTTACGCCTTATATTGTAGATAAAATCGTGGATGAGGACGGCAATATTGTTGAAGAACACCAGGTAGAGGTGAAGCGTCAGGTTATTTCAGAGGAGACCTCTGAGATCATGCGGCAGCAGCTGGAGGCGGTTGTAGAAAATAACAACGGTCACAATGCTCATATTGACGGCTATCGGATCGGCGGTAAGTCGGGTACCTCGGAAAAGCTGGACGAAAACCGTACCGGTGAAGAAGAACACATGGAATATGTCGCATCTTACGGCTGCTTTGCGCCGGCAGACGACCCGGAGATCATTCTGCTGATGATGGCGGATGAACCGGACAGAAGCATCAATTATTACGGCGGTGCTGTTGTTGCGCCTTATGTAAGAAATGTAATGGCAGACGTTCTGCCGTATCTGGGTTATTATCCGGAGACGGATAACATTGTGGAATCGAACAATGTAACCGTTCCGCTGATGCAGGATAAGTCTGTTGAAGATGCAAAGACAACTCTGGATGAACTTGGTCTGCAATATGAGGTTGTAGGCGAGGGTGCGAATGTGATCCGTCAGTGTCCGAGAACCGGTTCCAGTGTAGCAAAGGGCGGCGTTGTACTGCTGTATACAGACAATGCAACGGAAGTACGATATGCTGAGGTTCCGAATCTTCTGGAGAAAACTGCTGCGGAGGCGGAACAGCTGCTTCAGCAGGCAGGACTGAATATTGTCACCATTGGTGCTTCTGCGGAGAATGCAGAGGCAAAGGTACAGTTCCAGTCTGAGCCGGAAGGTGCACTTGTGGAACGGGGTACAGTTGTCAGCGTAACGATGACGATCAACGACCAGACAGGCTGATGAAAAAACGCATATGATCCCGGTGTGCGGAAAACAGTGCAGGAGAAGGCTTTCCGGAGCGGAATTCTGCAGCGGGAAATACAAAGCAGTATATTGCAGGGCTGCGGAGAAATAATACGATTGAAGCAAACGTATGAAAGGCGGTAAACCATGCGATTATATGAATTGCTGGAAGGAAAAGTGCAGACAGCACTTGCCGATATAGAAATTACAGGTCTGACGGATGACTCCCGCCGGGTGCAGGAGGGAAATCTCTTCATCTGTGTGAAGGGCGGCAGCTTTGACGGTCATTCTGTTGCAGCAAAGATGCTGGAACAGGGTGCAGCGGCAGTCGTGGCAGAGCGTGACCTGGGGCTGGGCGACCGACAGATCCTCGTGGAAAACACACGTGCATTTTATGGTGATCTGTGTGCTGCGTGGTTCGGACATCCGGAACGGCGTATGCGCTTTATCGGCGTTACGGGTACAAACGGCAAGACTACCATTACCAGTGTGATCAAGCACCTGCTGACAGCGGCAGGTCATAAGGTAGGATTGATCGGAACCATTCAGAATGAAATCGGAGACACGGTTGTTCATACAGAAAACACGACTCCCTTTGTTTATGATATGATGCAGCTTTATGCACAGATGGCAGATGCAGGCTGTGATTATGTTGTCATGGAGGTATCCTCCTTTGGTCTGGTACAGTACCGGATCGGTCCGACACACTTTGAGACTGCGATTTTCACCAACCTGACCCAGGACCATCTGGATTATCATGGAGATATGGAGCATTATTATCTGGCGAAGCGCATGCTCTTTGACCGCTGCGATTATGCGGTGATCCATACAGGGGATGACTATGGTAAGCGGCTTTATGAGGAGATTGCTTGTGAAAAGGCATCCTACAGCTGCTGCGGCCGTGCGGATTTTTATGCCGATGCAATCAAACTCCGTGCAGACGGCACAAGCTTCTGGCTGTGTCATGACGAAAAGTCCTACCAGCTGAGTCTCCTGATGACGGGTATGTTCAATGTTGCGAATGTAACAGCTGCCGTTGCAGCAGGTCTGCGGGCAGGTCTCAGTATGGAGCAGATGCTGGAGGCGCTGGCAGATTATACCGGTGTAAGAGGCCGCTGTGAGATCATTCCTACAGGCAAGGATTTTACGGTGATCTGTGACTATGCACACACACCGGATGCAATCGAGAATATTCTCAGCAGCGTCAAGGAATATACAACCGGCAGACTCATGTGTCTGTTCGGATGCGGCGGCAACCGTGACCGTACAAAGCGGCCGAAGATGGCAAGAGCCGCTGCAAAATATGCGGACCTTCTGATCGTCACTTCCGACAATCCCCGTGACGAGGACCCGGAGGCGATCATTGCAGAAATACTGACCGGTTTAGAGGGAAGCGAGGTCCCCTATGAGATCGTAGTTGACCGGAAGGAAGCCATCTTCCGGGGGATGAAGCTGGCACAGCCGGGCGATGTGCTCGTGCTGGCAGGCAAGGGACATGAGGATTACCAGATTCTGGCAGGCGGCGTACACGTTCCCATGGATGAACGTGAGATCGTAAAGGAATGGCTGCCTCTGCTGGATGCTGAATGATATAGATAGATTGGGAGAAAAACATGGAAAATCTGCGTTTGACAGAGATTGCCGCCGCACTTGGTGCAGAAGCACCGCTGGAGGCGGATATTACAGAAATCAGTACCGACACACGGAACCTGCCCGAGGGGTGCCTGTTTCTGGCACTTCGCGGTGCGCGCTTTGATGGTCACAGCTTTGCAAAGCGTGCCGTGGAAGAGGGCGCCGTTGCCGTTGTCGTTGAATATGAGATAGAAGGCTGTCCGTGCATCGTTGTACCGGATACGAGACGTGCGCTGCTTCAGATCGCCGCTTACTACCGGAAGAAGTTTACACCGATTCTGGCAGGCGTGACCGGAAGCGTCGGCAAGACAACTACAAAGGAAATGATCGCCGTAGTTCTGTCTGCGGCATATGAGACCCTGAAAACACAGGGAAATCTGAATAATGAGATCGGTCTGCCCAAAACCCTCATGGAACTGAATGCAAGCCATGAGGCGGCTGTTATTGAAATGGGTATGTCTGATTTCGGAGAGATCCACCGCCTGAGCTGCACGACACAGCCTACGATCGGCGTGATCACCAACATCGGTTTCTCCCATATTGAGAATCTGAAATCTCAGGCAGGCATCCTGCAGGCGAAGCTGGAGATCCTGGATGGTATGGCGGAGCATGCACCTCTGATCGTATGCGGTGATGACCCGAGACTTGCGCCCTTGAAGGCGCAGCTGAGCCGTCCGGTTTATACATACGGCATTGAAAATGAAGATGCGGATGTACGTGCAGTGAATATTCAGGCAGAGGACAACAGTACGTCCTTTGAGATTGCGGAGCACGGGGAGATCATCTGTAAGGTAACGCTGCCCTGTGTGGGAATGCACAATGTCCTGAATGCTCTGGCAGCATACTGTGTGGGCATTCTTGCAGATATCACACCGGAACAGATCGCAGCGGCGCTGGCAACCTATAAGACAGTCGGCTTCCGTCAGAATATCGAGCAGCACGGTTCGTATACGGTAATTGCAGACTGCTATAACGCAAGTCCGGATTCCATGCGAGCAGCCCTTCAGGTTCTGAAGGAAATGAAATCCTCCGGCAGAAAAGCGGCTGTATTGGGCGATATGCTGGAGCTTGGCGATCTGTCAAGAAAACTCCATGAAATTGTAGGCGATATGACGCTTGTCAGCGGTGCAGATCAGATCTTCTGTTACGGTACCGAAGCGCAGCATATTGCAAAGACAGCATCCGCAGGCGGTGCATCTGTATTCCATACGGAAGATAAAATTGAACTTTGCAGCGCCATCCGGGCGTATCTGAGACCCGGCGATCTGCTGCTGTTCAAGGCGAGCTGGGGTATGCATCTTGAGGATTGCATCAAGGAAATTTTCAAGGAGGAGGATGAGCAGAATGCCGTTCTGGATTGAGATAGCTGTCGGTCTGCTGTCCTTTGTGATTGCAGCCATTGGCGGAAAAATGCTGATTCCGTTTCTGCATAAGCTGAAATTCGGTCAGCCGATCAAAGTGGAATTCGGACCCAAGTGGCACGAGGGCAAGCAAGGCACTCCCACAATGGGCGGAATTATGTTTATCATCTCCAGCGTCATTGCAGTCGCTGTGGGATATGTTCTGTATCGTATGTTTGCATCTCCGGATGGCGCAGAGACTGCCGATCTGACAAATGGCGCACTGCGGATCCTGAGCTGTATTGTGTTCTGTATGCTTTTCGGTCTTATTGGATTTATCGATGACTTTACAAAGGTTGCACGGAAGCACAATGACGGCCTTTCTCCCATGCAGAAGATCGTCTTTCAGGTCGCTGTTGCAGCTGGATGGCTGCTGGTAATGCGTCTGCTGGGGGATACGAATACGGAGATCGATCTTGCATTTGTATCGTTCGACATCAGCTGGTTCTATTATCCGCTGATGGTTCTGGTGATTCTGTATCTGACCAATGCGGTCAATCTGACAGACGGCGTAGACGGTCTGTGCGGTACTGTGACAATGGTGAATATGCTGCTGTATACAGTAATATGCAGCGTTCTGGCGATGACAGAGATGACACTCTTTACCATTGCTATTGCAGGCGGCTGTCTGGGATTCCTGGTATGGAATCTGCATCCGGCAAAGTGCTTCATGGGTGATACCGGCTCCATGTATCTGGGTGCCGCTGTGACCTGTGTCGGTCTTGCGACCCATCAGCATCTGGTTCTGGTGCTTCTGGCTCTGGTGTATATTCTGGAGGCACTGTCCGTTATGATCCAGGTGACCTATTTCAAGTATACGAAGAAGAAGTATGGCGAGGGCCGCCGTATCTTCAAGATGACGCCCATCCATCATCACTTTGAGATGAGCGGCTTCAGCGAATATAAAATTGTCATTACATTTTCACTGTTCAGCCTGATCGCAGGCTTAGGCGGTGTTTTGCTGGTCCTGCTTTAAGAAGGACCTTGCCCCGGGCAGCGGGGCATTTACAGAAGGAGGTTGCATATGGCTGAAACCATAAAAAATAAGAAGAACCGACTGCGTCTGCGGTTTCCCTTCGTACAGCGCGGGATTCGCTACGGCGAAGTAGACGTACCGTTTTTCCTGATCGTACTCACACTTCTTGTTATGGGTATTATCATGATGTTTTCTGCCAGCTATGCATGGGCAATTGCAGAGGGCCATTCCGGTACGTATTATGCAGTAGAACAGATCAAAACCGGTGTTGCCGGTCTGATCATCATGTATATTCTGTCCGTTGTGGATTATCATGTGTTCCGCACCCCCTGGATCGCCATCAGTGCCTATGTAGTCCCGGTCATACTGCTTGTGATGGTACTTCTTGTAGGACGAAGTGTAAACGGTGCCCAGAGATGGCTCTATATCGGAAGCTTCGGCTTCCAGCCTTCGGAGCTGATGAAGATCGGTCTGGTTGTTTTTTTTGCCTATCTGATTGAAATGAATTACAAGCAGATGCAGAAATTCCGCACCGGCATTATGCCCTATCTGGTAACGCTGGGCATTGTAGCACTTCTGCTGATGCTGGAGCCGCACCTGTCCTGTACCATTCTGATCGGTCTGATCGGTATGACACTGATCTGGGTAGGCGGTGCAAAGCCCCGTCACTTCCTGATTCTGATCGCAGCCGGTGTTGTGGCACTGATCGGTATCGTGCTGTTCCTTTCTCTGTATAAAGGCTATGACTATGTGGAGACACGTATCCAGTCGTGGCTTGACCCGTTTTCTGATAGTCAGGGCGGTACCTGGCAGACCTGTCAGTCCCTGATTGCAATTGGTTCCGGCGGACTCTTCGGTCTGGGTCTGGGTGAGTCCCGTCAGAAGTTCCTGTATCTTCCGGAAACAAAAAATGACTTTGTATTTTCCATCGTCTGCGAGGAACTGGGCTTTGTAGGCGCATTGACAGTTGTATTGCTGTTTGCGCTCCTGGTATTCCGTGGATTTCATATTGCAGCACGTGCGCAGGATAAGTTCGGTATGCTTCTGGCAGTGGGCTTTACTATGCATATTGGCTTGCAGGCATTTATCAACATCGCAGTTGTCAGCAACCTGGTGCCGAATACAGGTATCAGTCTGCCCTTTTTCAGCTACGGCGGTACAGCACTGATTCTGCAGCTGGCAGAAATGGGCATTGTTATGAATATTTCACGTGCCCGCTACCGCTCCGGTATGACGGTTGTGGGACGGCGAAAGAAAGCAGAAGCAACGGCAGAAGCGTAAGCTTTTTTAAAATAGATCGCTGCGGCGGTATGCAGCAGCATCCTTTGACAGGAGGATATTTATGAGAGTATTATTCGCAGGCGGAGGAACCGGCGGTCATATTAACCCGGCTCTTGCAATTGCATCCATCATTCAGGCGCATGACCCGGAGGCAGAGTTTCTGTTTGCAGGAACCCCGAACGGTATGGAAGCACGTCTGGTTCCCCAGTCCGGCTATCAGCTGGCAACCATTGAGGTTGCAGGCTTTCAGCGGAAAATTTCTCTGAATAACATCAAACGCAACGCGCAGGCGCTTTACTATCTCGCAAAGTCCGGCAAGCGTGCCAGACAGATCGTTGCCGATTTCAAGCCGGATATTGCCATCGGTACCGGCGGCTATGTAGCAGGTCCGGTAATTCGTATGGCAGCAAAAATGGGTGTGCCTTGTGCGATCCATGAACAGAATGCATTCCCGGGCGTAACCAATAAGATGCTGTCCCAGAATGTGGACCATGTGATGCTGACCGTCAAGGAAGCTCTGGATTATATGGAGTTTGACTGTCCCTATACAGTAACAGGACTTCCGGTTCGTTCCGGTATTTCCCGCAAAACAAAGGAGGAAGCACGCAGAGAGCTTGGCTTTGATGACAATCTGTGCATCCTCTCCTTCGGCGGAAGCCTTGGTGCAGGCTGTATCAACGAGGTCATGGAGGAACTGATTCCGTGGCATGTGCGTCAGGGACTGAAGATCAACCACATTCACGGCTACGGCGGCATGGGCAGAGATACCTTCCCGGCAGCTATGGAGGAAGCCGGAATTCCCATGCGCAGCAAGCGTCTGCGTATTACGGAATACATCAATGATATGGACACCTGTCTTGCAGCAGCAGACCTTGTGATCTGCCGTGCAGGTGCATCCACACTCGCAGAACTGGAGGCAGCCGGCAAGGCTTCTATCCTGATTCCCTCACCGATCGTTGCCGGCAATCACCAGCTGCATAATGCCAATGTACTGGGTAAGGCAGGCGCGGCGATCGTCATTGAGCAGAAGAACGTTACCGTCAAGAGCATGATCAATCATGTGAAGACGCTGTATGAGAATCCGGAGAAGCTGACAGCGATGTCCCGCAAGGCTGCGTCCTTACAGATCACAGATACCCCGGATCGTATCTGGGAAATCGTTCAGGAATTGCTGAAAAAAGGCGAGGAACGCAGAATCCGTCAGGAGCAGAAGGCATCTGGCCAGAAGGAAGAAAAGAAAAAGCTGACCTTCAAGGAAACCATGGAAAAGGCAAAGGACGGCGTGATGTCCTGTGTACCGCAGCTGCTTCCTGATAAGGAGCCGTCTTCGGCGGCAAAGCAGCAGCCGAAGACTGGAGAGCAGGAGTCCGCAGAGAATACAGAAAAGCAATAATCACCAAAACAAGCGCATCTGCATAGCATGAGAAAAAAGCAAGAGGTGATGCGGATGCAGAAACTTGTGATAAACGGCGGCATTCCGCTGGATGGTGAAATGCTGCTGCATGGAGCCAAAAACAGTGCGCTTCCTCTGCTGGCGGCTGCTCTGCTGTGCAGGGGAGAAACCGTGCTGGAGAACTGTCCGAGACTTACGGATGTTTTTGCGGCATGCCGCATTCTGACCCATACCGGATGCCGCTGTACAATGAAGCGGCATACCATTTCCATTCAGGCGGATGCGCTCACATGCAGCGAGATCCCTGAGGCACTTATGCAGGAAATGCGGTCATCGATCGTATTTCTGGGTGCGCTTCTGGGAAGGACCGGCGCATGTCAGGTGTATTATCCCGGCGGCTGTGAACTGGGTCCCAGACCCATTGATCTGCATCTGGAGGCGCTGCGCCGGATGGGTGCGCAGATCGTGCGTCACGAGGGCCGCCTTGACTGTACTGCGCCCAAGGGTCTGCACGGCAGTATCATCCATCTGAAGTTTCCCTCGGTCGGTGCAACGGAGAATGTGATGCTGGCAGCTGTATTGGCAAAGGGGGAGACGGTTCTTCATAATGCAGCGAGAGAACCGGAGATCTGTGACCTTGCAGCGTATCTGCGAAAATGCGGCGCTCGTATCCGCGGCGACGGGGAAAGCACCATCCGCATTGAAGGCGTCTCGTCTCTGATGGGATGTGTACATCGCATTATGCCGGACCGGATCGCAGGTCTGACTTATCTGTCTGCCGGCGCAATTACAGGCGGAACCGTAAAGCTTTGCGGTGCAGCCGGTGCGCAGATGGACAATGTGCTGCCGGTTCTGGAACAGGCAGGCTGCCGTATTGATCGGACAAAAAATGATATCTATCTGCATGCCCCGAGACGGCTGCGTGCCGCAGTACGGCTTCGTACGATGCCCCATCCGGGCTTTCCAACCGATGCCCAGGCAATTATAATGGCAGTCATGACCCTTGCAGACGGTGTCAGTGTATTTGAGGAAAATATCTTTGAGAATCGCTACCGGCATGTCGACGGACTGGTTCAGATGGGCGCAGAGATCTGCGTATCCGGACGGACTGCAGTGGTCAGCGGCGTTCCTGCGCTGTGCGGTGCGCATACAGCTGCAACGGACCTGCGGGGCGGCGCAGCGCTCGTATTGGCAGGGCTGGCAGCTGAGGGAACAACAGAGGTGCGTCAGATCCATCATATCGACCGGGGCTATGAGGAGATGGAACAGGTGCTGAGCGGCGCAGGTGCACGCATCAGGCGCGTTTTGCAATGAGATTACGGAGAGAACACATCCGCAGATTGTGTGGTGTTTGCGGATGTGCTCTGCCAGATAATGAGGAGGACGGGCATGGCAATGCATGACGTCGAAAAGACGACCATTCGCAATGGCTATCAGAATGCCAAAAGAATGCGAAGACGAAGACGGCTGATGCCGCTTTATATGATCACAGTTCTGCTGCTGACCGCCTGTGTGGGTGTATCGCTTTCTGCGACAGTTTTTTTTAACGTGACAGCCATCGAACTGAGCGGTTCTGCACCGCAGTATACAGCAGGTGAGATCGTTGCAGCAGGCGGAGTCAATAAGGGAGATAACCTCCTGAAGCTGAATACGGATCAGATCGCAGAGAAAATTGAGGACGAACTGATTTATGTAGAGTCAGCAGATGTGCAGAAAAAATATCCGGATGCGGTGACAATTGATATCAAGGAGTGCCGTGAATCCTATAATATATTTTTCGATAACGGAATTCTTCTGACCAGTTCCAGCGGAAAGATCATTGCCAACAGCGCAGAGGCAGCAGAGTCGCTTCCGGTGATATACGGCTTTAATCCTACAGTCCTGACTCCGGGACAGCGCATCGAATCATCGGACAGCATAAAGGATGATATTTTCAAGGCATTTTCGGAAATCATGAATACAGAACTGGGCATTCCGATTACATCCATTGATATGTCGGACAAGTATAATATTGTTGTGACATTTGATGAGCGTATTGAATTTTCCATGGGCAACTGGAATGAATTTTCTTATAAGATCACCCTTGCAGAGGCCGTGATTGCCCGTCTGGGTACGGATAAGGAAGGATACCTGACCATGATCGGAAACAACCAGTGCTCCTTCCGGGATCGGGCATCTGTTGACCTGGCAAATCAGGTTCATGCCGCCATGACAACGACCACAGCTGGCGGCTCCGAGGGCGGTCAGCCGGGTCAGACCACAGAAACACAGACAGTTACAGAGGCTGAAAACGAGTAAAAAACCATAGAAACCGCTAAAGTATGCGGAAAAAAGAAAAAAATTTTCGAAATGACTTGAAATGCAGCGGAAAGTGTGTTAATATAATAAGTGTATTTCTAAGCAACTGACAGAGCGTGTGCGGAAACGTCTGCATATGCATCTGCAACATAGAAGCGAAAATTAGGAGGAAGCAAAATAATGACTGATTTCATTTATGAAGATGCATTTGAACCGGATGTTTGTATTAAGGTAGTTGGCGTTGGCGGTGCCGGCGGCAATGCGCTGAACTGCATGGTTCAGTCCGGTGTACAGAACATCGAATATATTGCAGTGAATACAGATGCCAAGGCTCTGAATAACTCCAAGGCAAGCACCCGGATTCAGATCGGTGCAAAGCTGACACGCGGCAGAGGTGCCGGCAACCGACCGGCAGTGGGCGCAGGCAGCGCAGAGGAAAATGCGGAAGAGATCGAGTCTGCACTGAAGGGTGCTGACATGGTGTTCATCACAGCTGGTATGGGCGGCGGTACCGGTACGGGTGCGGCTCCGGTTGTAGCGAGAATTGCCAAGGAAGCAGGAATCCTGACGGTTGCAGTTGTAACAAAGCCCTTTGCATTTGAGCGTGAACAGAAGATGGCACAGGCAGAAGCAGGCATCGAGGAACTGAAGAAGTACGTAGATTCCCTGATCGTGATTCCCAATGAAAAGCTGCTGGAGGGCGATGATAAGCCTCTGACGATGAGAGAATCCTTTGCACGTGCAGATGAGATCCTGGAAAAGGGTGTACGCAGCATTTCCGACCTGATTGTAGAGGAAGGCTATATCAATCTGGATTTTGCCGATATTACTACGATCATGCGCGGTGCAGGTTATGCACATATGGCGATCGGTCACGGTTCCGGCAAGGACAAGGCAAAGGCAGCAGCAGCAGAGGTTATTGCAAGCCCGCTGCTTGAGACATCCATTGCTGGTGCAAAGCGTCTGCTTATTAATATTACCATGAGTGATGATGTTCTGTCCTCTGATGTGGATGCAGCAACCAAGCTGATCACAGAAAAGGCTGCGGACAATGTAGAGTCCATTTTCGGTACAGCATTCAAGGATGATATGCACGATGAAATGACGATCACTGTCATTGCGACAGGCTTTAATGATCCGGATACTCCGGCAAAGGAAGCGGAGGAACCGGCACAGGAAGAAGAGCCTGCTGCAGAGGAAAAGCCGATCGTGGTTGAGAATCCCAAGGTTGCTGATGTAAAGGTGAGCGGTCCTGCTGCATCGATTCCGGCACAGGAGCAGCGCAGCACATCCAGAGCGTCCAGTACATTTGATGATGATGACTGGGAGACAATTTTCAAGATCCTGGACGAGAAGTAATCGAATGAACAGAGACAACAGGTGCGGAGCCGGATGCTTTGCACCTGTTTTTTGCTTGGATGTGTGTGCATTCTGACAGAATTTTGGGTGCCAAAACTGGCAGAATTGCTATTTTTTCACGGATAGATTTTGTTTTTTGTGGAATTATATTGACAAGAAAACCGTTTTTCGATATAATAAAAAGGTACAGACTGAACCGGTTGGCAAAAATAGGGAGAGTGCACTTGAAAAATCCAGACCTGAATCACTGCACGGATGAACAGCTCGCTGCAAGAGCAGAGGGTGATTCCGAGGCAATGTATGTTTTGATTGCAAGATACACAAAATGGATTCGCTGGAAGGCATCGCAGATGAGCGGTGCGATCGAAGCGGATGACCTTGCACAGGAGGGGTTTCTGGGCCTGCTTTCTGCGGTTGCCGGCTATGACGCAAATCGAAATGTCAAATTTTCTACTTATGCTGCTGCCTGTATCACCAACAGTATGCGTTCTGTGCTCCGGACGAGTCATCGGATCCCTATGCCTGTAGGAGATACGAGCGATCCCGTATTTGAGACAGAGGATACGGCTGCACAGCCGGATTCCATTGTGATGCAGCGGGAGGAATGGACTGCCTTCTGGCAGGATCTGATCCGCCAGCTTTCCCCGACGGAATATCAGGTATGTATGATGTTCATGGGCGGAGCGGCATATGCATCTATAGCGGAGGAACTGCACATTTCAGTGAAAACAGTCGATAACGCATTGCAGCGTGCACGGCGGAAGCTGCGGCAGCGCACAGTGTAAAGGTACAATATGGTCCGGTAGCTTAAACAGCAGAGCAGAGCGCAAACGCTCGGTGTCGGTGTGAATCCGTTCCCGGTCCGAAACAACTTATGCAAAGCTGCTGTCAGGACGCAGCAGCGGAATTTTCCAAAGGGAAAATTCAGAAAGGAAAGGTCACTATGTACGAAGATAAGACTTTGGTATGCAAGGATTGCGGCGGAGAATTCGTTTTCACAGCCGGCGAACAGGAATTCTACGCGGACAAGGGCTTTGTGCATGAGCCGAAGCGCTGCAAGGCTTGCCGTGATGCGAAGAAGGGCGCAGCAGGCGTTTCTTCCAAGCCGGAACGTGAGATGTTCATCGCTACATGCGCATCCTGCGGCGGTGAGGCAAAGGTTCCGTTCCAGCCGAGAGAAGACCGCGCTGTATATTGCAGCGAGTGCTTCGCAAAGATGAAGGCTGAATAAAAAAGGAAAACGGACGGGGCATGGCGTAAGCTGTGCCTTGTCTTGCATAAAATGCAAATTACCAAAAACAGGAGGAAAAATACAATGGCTGTTACAATTACAAAGGATACCATTATCGGAGATATTCTGGATATTGCACCGCAGACTGCACCGACTTTCCTGGAAATCGGTATGCACTGCCTGGGCTGCCCGGCATCCAGAGGCGAAACTGTAGAGGAAGCTTGCATGGTTCACGGTGTTAACTGTGATGAACTTCTGGAAAAGCTGAATGCACAGCTTGCAGATAAGGAAGCGTAAGACTTAATGTTCAGGCGGCTGTCTTCCGACGGCCGCTTGTTTTTTGGGTTTGATTTAAAAATAAATTGTAGTTTGCAGCTGGAGCCAGCTGCACCGCATATCCCCCCTCTTAACATACTTCGTACGAAAAGTCTGCTTAATGCCCCCCAGGGGGCGTGATGAGTCCTTGCGTACAAAGTTCGTAAAATCGGTGAAATTGTA
>JAFURN010000094.1 GCA_017480865.1 Ruminococcus sp.
AAATGAATTCTTGTACCGCCGCTCTTTTTTTCAAGCAGTGTGCCTCTTCTTGCTACGCAGCTTTTAATAGAAACATCCTTCTCGTTGTTATTGAATTTGGAGAGAACCGTGCGCAGACCCATCAGAAGCAGGCTTGCCATGGGAGTACGGTGTTCCTCGCAGAACTTCATCAGCTGTTCAGACGGTTCTTTTTCCAGCTGATAAACAGAAATGGATGCCTCAGGACTGACAGAGGTCACCTTTGCACTTCTCTGTTCCAGGTTGTGGTTTTCAATACGCTGACGAATGAGTCTGCCCATGCCATTAAAGTCTGTATACATCGGCTCACTCTTTTCGATCTCTTCCTTCCAGAAGGCGGCATCCTTCTTCTGTGCAGGAGAGCCAGCCTCATAGGCAAGATCCTTTTCCAGTGCCTTGATATAAGACTGCATAGGCTTCGGATATGCAGTATCATACTTCTTTGCACAATAGATTTCCAGAACATCGCGAATGAACAGAATGATAGAACTGGAGTCCATCGTCATATGATCTACCTTCATGTAAATACCGTTGTAGCCGTCCGGAAGACTGATCATAACAATCCGGCTCATAGGTGAATGGAATCGCTTGAAAGGAACTGCTGTCCATCTGCGCATTTCATCATGGGCATCCTCTTCCTTCCAACAGGAAAAGTCATAATATTCAATATCACGATCCTCAAAGGGAACCAGATACTGATACACAGTATCATCAGTATCCTTTAGGAAACGCAAACGCATGGATTCAAACCGCTCATAGGATTCGTAGATCGCTTCCTTCAGCAGAGAGAAATCCATATCGATCTGAATATAAAAGCCTGTGCCGATATTCAGCAGCTGGTGATAGGGACAATGCATGGTAGAATAGTTGTGTATGCGCTGTGCCGCTGTCAGCGGATAGCATTGCAGATTTACACCATTAACCTGAAACTCCTTCATGTTCATTCCTCGTTTCTTTTACTTTTCCGGCATCCACTTTTCTATGAAAGCCGATACCGCATTCTCATATTGCTCGTGATTTTCGTAATAGCTTGCACCATGACCTGCATTCTTTACAATCACCTTTTCCTTGGGGGACTTGCACGCTTCGTAATTCTGGTCTGTCATCCATACGGGAACAAAGTTATCCTTTTCACCATGGATGAGCAGCACCGGACGATCCGTCTCCTTGAGGGCAGTCAGTGTAGAATAGTCACGGAACCGATAGCCAGCCTTCTTCCGGCAGAGCATATCGCAGAAATTCATCATGGGGAAAGGCTGCATCTTGTAATCACGCTTTACAATATGTGCAAACACGTCGTAGGGAGAAGTGAATGCACAATCTGCAACAGCACCCTTTACCTGCTTCGGAAGATTTTCAAAGCCCAGGGTCATCAGTGCAGTGGATGCACCCATAGAGATGCCATGGAGCAGGATCTCTACATCCTCACCGAAGCGTTCAATGATTGCATCGATCCACTTCAGGCAATCAAAGCGGTCAAGAATTCCAAAGCCGACATAATCGCCTTCGCTCGCATTATGGGCACGATGGTCAGTAATATACAGATCGAATCCCTTGTTCTGATAATACTGTGCGATGGCACAGAAATTACTCAGACCATTACTGGTATAGCCATGGAGGCAAAGCACAACACGCTTACCGGGCTTGTCGCTGGCGAGATAGTGGCCCTTCAGAGTGATACCGTCACGTGCGGTGACCTGAACCTCCTCCAGAGGCTGTGCCATAAGCCATTCTTTTGCCGGATAAATCATTTTCTTGTATTCTTCCCAGGTGGCATCGTCTGCCATTTCCTTCATCTGTACACGAAGTTCCTTCTGTCTCGGGATGACGCTGTTAAACAGCTTTACTGCGCCGCCGAAAGAAGCTGCCGCTGCCAGAGCGACCACGCCGCCTACAGCACCACATGCGATTCCTATTACGCTCATTTGCTTACCTCCATATCTCTTTTTATGGCAACACTGCACAAATCATGCTGATACACTTTGTGCAGTATCACATTTATTTTACCATGTTTTACCGTCCGGGTCAAGTGAAATGAAGAAAAACATACGGTTTGTCGGAAGTTTTGTTACATCCTGAGAAAAAATAAACCGGTGTGCGGAGATTCTCTATGTATTTTGATAAGAACACTCCGCACAGCCCTTCTGTGAAGCGCACTGGAAATCACGGATTCACTGCTGCCGTGCAATTTTATATTCATCCCCGTCACGGTAATAGGGGCAATGCTTATAGTGACCCTGGATAAAGCGGGCATATTCGTCCTCGTCCAGATTCATTTCGCAGACATAACAGTCCCATTCTTCATCATAGGTGTAGTAAGCGCAGGTTTCACAGTCTTTCATCGGAATTCACCTCCATGATTGATCATACTTCTTCCATGCCGTGCTGTCTGGGGTTAAAGTTCGGAGGGAATCTGGTAACATCTCCCCCGCTCCTGAGTGTATATTTTGCGCCCTTCAGGAACGCATCTTCCAGATTTTTTGCGGTTCGTAAATCAGCACCTCTTAAATCGGCGCCGCTGAAGTCGGCATGCTGTAAATCTGCGTCGCTGAAGTCGGCATACTGTAAATCTGCATTTATTAATCTGGCTCGTACTAAATTGGTACCGATGAATTTTGCATTGACTAAAAAAGAATCATTCAACCGTGCAAAGCCTAAATTAACTTTGTTAAAAATTGCATTCCGCATGTCTGTGTGTTCAAATCTAACTCCATATAAATTAGAATTGCTGAAATTAGCGTAATCCAAATCGCCATGATCTAAAGTAAGATAACTTAAATCGGTACCGCTGAAGTCAGCGCGGTTCAAATCGTATTTTAGTATTTCTAATACTGATTCAGTCTCCGCTTTTTCGTTTGCTTTTTTTATTTCCACCGCACCAAACCAGCGGATATGTTTTTTGTCATACGCCAGCTTATACGCATATAATTTTGAAAATATAAAGATCGCATTTTGGAGGCTATTGCTTGCTGCAGTATTCACGCTAAGCTTATAATCCGCACTATAGGTATAAGCACACAGACCGCCGGTTTTCAGGTATCTGTCAAATACAAAATGCAGATTCTCCTCACCGATATGCTCTCCGAAGTTTTTACAGGCTTCCTCTAAAATCAGGGATGCGCTTTTCAGAAAATCATATATAGCACATTCTGCTTTTTTTCCATTCACATAAAGAAAGGTGTTATGGATATCAGCATACATGAACTTCTCACTCATCCAGTCAGCGACTACAGCACCCTTGTCATGGGTGTCACATCCATCCGCATATCTGCGGTTCAGACCGATGAGAATATACTCACACAGGAAGAAGTCCCGGATGTGGTTGTGTGCAAACTCCAGCGCACCGTTTTCCTTCTGGTTCATATAACAGCAGAGCGCAGCGTTCTGACCAAGCAGCCTGATCAGTCCCTTTGTTCCTTCTGCTGTATCCGGTCCCTCCGGCAGACTTCCGAATTTCCGGTTTTCCTCCAGCACAGTCCGGACAATATCATCCATTTCATCATGATGGATCACATTCTTTTTATAGCGGCTCTTATACATGCGGTATGCCATTTCGCAGACGACCTCGTAGAGCAGCTCCATCTTGTCTTGCGGGACCTTTTTATCTCTTTTTATGTCGTATGCAGAATGCGGATAGATGTCGTGAAAAACCTGCCGGAACAGAAGCCAGCGGTTCTGAATGCCTTCTTCTGTAACAACGCTGATTTTATTTGCATTCTTTGCAGCGCATATGAGATACATGATGAAGGGCGAGCCGTAGATGATATCCGCACCGTCAGCACCGTCCTCAAGACCGTAAATGTAATTGCAGCCGAAATCGTTCCGTGTAATGCTGAGATCTGCACGCATCAGTTTTTCTGCAAAATCCTGACGCTGGCTTTCCGTATACCTGCAATACTCTGCATACTGCACGACCGGGTCATTATCCCCGAAAGCATTACCGGTACGGTTTTTATCAAAAATGCTCTGCTGCAAATCGTTTGCATGAATGTGCGAGGGACGGGATGTGATAATGATTTTCCGCCCCATCCTTTCTTTCAGAAAATCACACAGCTGCAGGAAAATCTCAGCAGACCGCTTCTCGATCTCCGTATTTCCTGTAATAACGCTCAGTTCATCCAGACCGTCAAAAATGAGAACAGCATTTCCTTCGATTTGATCGGTATGACCGATTTTTTCGCAGATTCTGTCATAAAGCTGATCGATCGAAAACGGACAGTCTCTGTCTCCGGTGAATTCACGCAGCCGGATGATGTAGGGCTTGCGGTGTCTGAAAATCTCCTGCTGGTGTACAGACATATAGGATACAAAGCTGCTCTTTCCATAGCCGCCGTGCGCCTCCAGAAGGAGAATATTGTCTCTCGATTCGTGAAGAAACCTTCGTACACATTCATCCGCCGGAACCGGCTCATCCTGCCCGTTTATATGTACGTTCGGCATGATGAAAACATCGTCCAGTGTTACAGCCGGCCGTCCCGAACTGCTGTTATGCAGACACAGAGTGCGGTAGAAATCCTGCTGATACAAGCCAGTATGTACCTTCGGGCTGTTCATGCTGTCCAGGGCTTCCTGGATGCTCTTCAAACTGCATTTAAAATCAGCATTTTCGCCCTCCTGTGCAATCAGCTGCCAGCAGATAAAAAGCTGATTATCTGATGCAATGGCATTCTTCATGGATATCATAATGTTGGATGCAATCTCACGAATCTGCCCTGCACTGAATGTATTCTCATGATCCCTGTTTATTTCCTGGAGGTGCTCCAGATGCGCAGCAATTTTTTTCTCGCTGGTAATATTTGCAAAGGTTGCTGCATAATCACTGCATTCATTCAGTTCTGCACAGTGGAGGATCCAGTCTATCAGCTGTGTCTCAAGATATGGCTGATCTCCTGTATATTTTTTCAGGCATTCATTGAATATGTCCACGAACCTCTTGTAAATGGTAGTTTTCTCGTCCAGTCGCAGCTTTTCTTTCAGCTTTTCTGCACCGAGTTCCACACCGGGCACCAGCAATCCCGGCAGAACGGCGCAAGTCATCTTACAGCCGATATCATAAATTACAGCTGCTTTGTCTTTCACCTTACCCATATCAATCTGTATAATTACACCT
>JAFURN010000095.1 GCA_017480865.1 Ruminococcus sp.
AGCTTGGAAACATGAACCAGACCATCCTTACCAGGGGCAATCTCAACGAACGCACCGAACTGCTTGATGGATACGACCTTACCGCGATACAGTGCGCCAACCTCAGGATCCAGAGCGATGGTGTGTACGATCTGGAGTGCCTTCTGGCATCCGTCCATGTTCATTCCGCTGATGAATACGCTGCCGTCTTCGTTGATGTCGATCTTAACATCACATTCAGCGGAGATCTTCTGGATCACCTTGCCGCCCTGACCGATTACCTCACGGATCTTGTCCACAGGAATCTTAGTCTGGAACATCTTCGGAGCATACTCGTTTACGGTTTCTCTCGGTTCCGGAATCGCCTTCAGCATGATCTCATCCAGAATATACAGACGAGCCTTTCTTGTCTTCTCAAAAGCTTCCTTGATGATTGCCGGTGTCAGACCGTCAACCTTGATGTCAACCTGAATGGCAGTGATACCCTTGTGCGTACCGCCAACCTTGAAGTCCATATCGCCGTAGAAATCTTCCAGACCCTGAATATCAACCATTGTCATGAAGTCATCGCTGTCCGGCAGGGTAATCAGACCGCAGGAGATACCTGCAACCGGAGCCTTCAGCGGAACGCCCGCATCCATCAGAGCCAGAGTAGAGCCGCAGATGGAGCCCTGAGAGGTAGAACCGTTAGAGGACAGTACCTCGGAAACCAGACGCATTGCATAGGGGAATTCTTCAACAGACGGCAGAACCGGCACCAGAGCACGTTCAGCCAGTGCGCCGTGACCGATCTCACGTCTGCCCGGACCTCTGCTGGGCTTTGTTTCGCCAACGGAGTAGGACGGGAAGTTGTACTGGTGCATATAACGCTTGGATGTTTCTTCATCCAGACCATCCAGCTTCTGGGATTCGCTGACCGGACCCAGAGTTGCAATGGTCAGAACCTGAGTCTGACCTCTTGTAAACAGACCAGAGCCGTGTACACGGGGCAGCAGACCTACCTCAGCAGCCAGCGGACGGATCTCGTCAATGCCTCTGCCGTCTACACGCTTGCCCTCATACAGCCAGTTGCGAACGATCTTCTTCTGGAGCTTGTACAGGCATTCATCGATCATAGCACCCTGTTCCGGATATGCTTCATCAAACTTTTCGTGAATTGCATCGGAAATCGGCTGGAGTCTTGCGTCTCTTTCGTTCTTGTCATCGGTATCGAGTGCAACCTTAACCTGCTCTGCAAATTCTGCTTCCATAGCGTCGAACAGATCATGATCCACATCCATGGACTGGAATTCGAACTTCGGCTTGCCGATCGCCGCACGGATCTCGTTTACGAATGCAACCATCTTCTTGATCTCTTCGTGACCGGTCATGATCGCTTCCAGCATCAGATCATCCGGAACCTCGTTTGCGCCAGCCTCGATCATAACGATCTTTTCCATAGAACCGGCAACAGTCAGCTGCAGGTCGTTGTTTGCACGCTGTTCCAGTGTCGGGTTGAGAACCAGCTGACCATCAACCAGACCAACACTTACGCCGGCGATCGGGCCGTTCCACGGAATATCGGAAATTGAAATTGCAATAGAGGTAGCCAGCATACCTGCGATCTCCGGTGAGCAGTCCGGATCCACAGCCATAACTGTCATGACAACAGATACGTCATTGCGCATATCCTTGGGGAACAGCGGACGGATCGGACGGTCTACCATACGGGAGGTCAGGATTGCCTTTTCAGAGGGCTTACCCTCTCTCTTGGTGAAGGAACCGGGAATGCGGCCTACCGCATACATACGTTCCTCATAGTCAACGGAAAGCGGGAAGAAGTCAACGCCTTCTCTCGGCTTTGCGCTTGCAGTTACGTTTGCCATAACAACGGTTTCGCCGTAACGAACCCAGCAGGAGCCGTTGGACAGCTCACAGGTTTTGCCGGTTTCTACAACAACCGGACGACCAGCGAAGGTCGTTTCAAACTTTCTGTAATTTTCAAACATGTTTCATAGTCCTTTCTCACATCGATTTGATACAGCGACAGTTTAGCAGAAAACCCTGCATCCTCTGTTCCGGGATGTACGGTTTCATGCTAAAGCGCCGCCGCTGCATACGCATGCAAACACGGAAAGGCAGAGGGATTCCCATCTGCCTTTTGCCATATTTGTTCGTAAATTACTTACGGATACCCAGCTTTTCGATGCATGCACGATAGCGGTTGATATCCTTCTTCTTCATGTAAGCCAGCAGATTTCTTCTGTGACCTACCATCTTCAGCAGACCTCTTCTGGAGTGATGATCCTTCTTGTGGGTCTTCAGGTGTTCGGTCAGATCGTTGATTCTCTTGGTCAGAATTGCAACCTGAACCTCAGGAGAACCTGTGTCTGTGTCGTGCAGACGATTCTGCTCGATTACGCTTGTCTTTTCTTCTTTCAGCATCATGATAAATTCACCTCATTTAAAATTTCACCATGAACATAGAATCGGGCAGGTGATACTCCGCTTTGCGGCTTCATCCCGAATCCAAGTACATGACTTATTTATTATACCACATATCACGCTATTTGTAAAGTTACAATTTTGTGAACTTTGAGAAATGTCAGGAAATAATTTTTCCCTTGTGATTTCCGGAGGATTTTCCGCTGCCGCCGGTCTTTTTCTTCGCCTTGGCACCCTTCTTTTTAACGATCGGTGTTTCCTTGCCGCCCATATCCTCAAAAACAGTTTCCTCAGGGTCGGGTTCGATCTCACCAATGAGCTCGGGATTGATCTCCCCGCGCTGCTCATAATAGGGATTGATGATATACTTCTGAATTACAGGGTAGCTGTTGAAGCAGATCACCAGACCGATCCACGATGCCGGCAGGAAGGGAAGCAGAGATACTGCAACAAAGGAAACGCTGAGATTTGCAAAGAGGATGATCACAACAAAAATCCCCACAAATGCTGCAAATACGAGAAGTGTGATCACATTCTTTTTCAGTGCGATGATTGCAAGAGACAGGGAGTTCCTGAATACATGCTTGAGCGAGAGGGTCGTGGAGATCATCATGAGGAACATATAGAAATTCATCATGAGTGCAACAAGCCCTACGCTGAGGGTGATGGCAAAGAAAACGTAGAAGATCTTGTTGCCGGAAAGCTCGATCAGAAGGGGATATACATAACAAGCTGCGCCGATGCAGGCAACGACAAAGCAGTCAAGGATTCCCACAATGCAGGCATGCTTGAACTCCGAACGGAAGGTTTTCAGAAAGTCGTGTACAATAAATACAGGTTTTTCCAGTACATAGTTGCGGAGGATCTTGGTATGGCCTGCTGTCGCTGGTCCGAAAAGTACAGCGAATATGATCACCAGTATTGCGATGGTCAGGGTAGAAGGCAGACCCGCAGGGAAATTCCCCTGAAATGTAAGGAAGAACACGGTAATTGCGCCCACCAGAGGCAGGAAAAATACGGAGTACAGGAGATTCAGTCCGATCATTTTCCAGAATTTTCTTCCGAAGATTTCCATAAACCGGAAGAAACCTTTTTTCTTCGGTGCATTTTTGGCAATGCCCACACCGGAATTTTCATAATTCTGTCCGAAGAGACCCATTTTTCAAATTCCTTTCTGTAACAGCGTTCGCTGTACAATTAAAATAGTATATGATAAAGAAGCGCATAGATGCCGCTTGCAGCAAGAAGCAGGAGCAGGATAGCTCCGAACCGGATTCCATACAGACGCAGTCTTCTGCGCATAGCAGCAGCCTCGCAGTCCTGTGTGCAGGTTTTCAGATAGATGCAGGACATACGCATTGCTTCGCGCATTCCCAGCAGAAGCAGGAAGGAAGCAGCAATTCCGTACACCGCCCCAAGAGAAAATTGCAAAAGCATCTGCTGCGAGAAGCCGGCTTCTGCAATTCTGGTGAGCAGGCAGCCGACTGCAAAGCCCTGCAGGGCGAGAAGTGCGCAGAGGAAGGGCTGTCCCACGGCGCAGAAACCCAGACAAAGACCGGCAAGGAGCATACTGCCGTTCCAGCCCATAGCACTGAGAAAAATGCTGTTTGTTCTGCTGTCCGGACAGGGGACGCCGTACCGGAGACAGAACTGACACAAAGGCTCCAGGGCATTCTTTTCCATGCAGATCGTACCAGCCGCACAGCCTGCCGTCAGGAGAAGCATGCAGCAGAAGAGTGCCAGTGTTCTGCGCTGGGCTGCCGTCATCCAGATTCTGATATTCAGTCGGTTCATATGAAATCTCCCTTCCATGCACATCATTTTCCGTAAAGCATATGCGGCATAAGGAGATTTCAGAACGTTACTTATTTAGAAAGTTCATAAGCACGCTTGGTGCAGCGCTGACAGGCATCATCAACAATTTCAGTCAGCCTGCCCTCATAAAGCGCATCAAGACCGGCGAGTGTTGTACCGCCGGGAGAGGATACCATGCGGATCAGTTCCTCAATGGTCATGCCGGATTCGGTGAGCATTTTTGCAGACCCGATGAGCGCCTGTGCAAACAGCGGGAGTGCGACCTCTTCGGAAATATCTACAGTCTTTGCATAATCCACAAAACCCTTTGCAAAGAGGTAAATAAATGCCGGGCTGCTGCCGTTGATGGCAATGATCTCCTTCATCTTATCAGGAGAAATTACTGCAGTTACACCGCATGCATCAAAAATCTGCTGTACGACAGCAAATTCCTCCGCAGTAGTTGGTTCGCAGCAGGCAAGTGCAGTTGCGCCGGTACCCAGAAGCAGAGGTGTATTGGGCATAACAAGGACGACCTTTGCATTGGGGATCGTTTCGGAGCGTATGTATTCTGCTGTAATGCCGGCAGCGATGGAGACAATGACGGTATCCTCCGTGATACAGTCACGGATCCGGGGAAGCAGCTCGCTGAATTGCTGGGGCTTGATTGCCAGGAATACAAACTTACATTCCCTTGCAATTTCTGCTGCGCTTGCCAGAGCCTTCACACCGTAAGCAGCCAGTGCTTCTGTCTTTTCTGTGAAGCTGTCATAGGCATACAATGCAGTCTGAGCAGCCATACTGCTTCCTGCAATTCCTTTTAAAATGGCGGCACCCATATTACCGGCGCCGATAAAACCGATTTTCATCTGATTTTCCAAAGTGAACCCTCATTTCATAAAAAGAATCAATATTACTATTATACAGCATACTGCACAAAATTGCAAGTGATTTTTGTGTGAAAAAGAAGGCTGGTTTTCCCCACGGCTCCGCATTCCGAATGATTGACTTTTCTATAAGAATTGGGTATAATAAAATCAACTGTATATGGGGTGAGAAATTCATATGTACAGATAACGACTGCGAAAGAAAAGGGCATTTTATGAAGAAAAAAGTAATCATTATCGGTGCAGGACCTGCTGGTCTGACAGCTGCCTTTGAACTGCTGAAGGCTGCACCGGAACAATATGACGTTACCATTCTGGAGGAAAGCCGTGCGATCGGCGGCATTTCCCGGACAGTACGTCACAACGGCAACCGGATGGACATCGGCGGTCACCGCTTCTTCTCCAAGGATGCACGTGTTATGAACTGGTGGAATGAACGGATGCCGAAACAGGGCGCACCCTCCTTTGACGATAAATGGTTAGGCAGAGAGAAAAAACTCAGCCCCGGCGGACCGGACCCCGAGCAGACGGATTGTGTCATGCTGGTGAGAGGCAGAGTCTCCCGCATCTATTACCAGAAGAAATTTTTTGATTATCCTGTCACCATGAAGCCGGAAACCATTAAAAGCATGGGATTTGGCACAACTATGCAGGCAGGATGCAGCTATCTGAGATCCGTACTCTGCAAGCTTCCGGAAACTTCTTTGGAAAATTTCTACATCAATCGTTTCGGACGAAAGCTGTACTCCATGTTCTTCGAAGGATACACGGAAAAACTCTGGGGACGTCATCCCCGTGAGATTTCCGCAGACTGGGGTGCGCAGCGTGTCAAGGGGCTCTCCATCCGTGCGGTGCTTCGTGATATGTGGAACAAGACCTTTTCCAAAAAGGACGTGAAAAAAGTGGAGACCTCGCTCATCGAGGAGTTTTACTATCCCAAATACGGACCTGGTCAGCTGTGGGAAGCCGCTGCGGAGGAAATCCGCAGAATGGGCGGAAGCATTCTCATGGAAACAAAGGCAGAGCAGATCCGGACGGATGGGAGCAACCGTGTACAGGCTGTAGTCTGTATGCAGAACGGACAGCAGCAGACATTTGACTGCGATCTGCTGATCTCCTCTATGCCGGTGAAGGACCTGGTGCAAGGCATGAATGATGTTCCTGCACCGTACCGGGAAATTGCCGGAGGTCTGCCGTACCGTGACTTTGTAACGGTGGGACTTCTGGTTGATAAGCTGAATCTCAAAAATGAAACGAAGATCCGCACTCTTGGTGATATCATTCCCGACTGCTGGATCTACGTGCAGGATGTGGGAGTAAAGCTGGGACGCATCCAGATCTTCAACAACTGGTCGCCTTATATGGTAGAAAACCCTGAGCAGCAGATCTGGATCGGTCTGGAATATTTCTGCGATGAGGGCGATGCCTTCTGGAATCTGTCAGAGGAGGAATGCACCCGTATGGCAGTCCGTGAACTGATCTCCATGGGGATTCTGGACCGGGAGCAGGATGTAAAGGACAGTCACCGTGAAAAGGTGAAAAAGGCATATCCTGCCTATTTTGATACCTATAGCCGGATGCATGAACTGATCTCCTATCTGGATGGTTTTGAGAATCTCTACTGCGTAGGCAGAAACGGTCAGCATCGGTACAATAATATGGACCATTCCATGGTAACTGCATTTGAGGCGGTAAACAATATTCTCTCTGGTAAGAAATCCAAGGAGAATATCTGGAATGTCAATACCGAACAGGAATATCACGAGGAAAAAGGGGAGGCGGCGGCGCATGAATGCTGAAATGGAAATGGAGAAGGAAAATGTTCCGGAGCAGGAGGCTGCTGAAGAAAAAAAGCCTGTCCGCACACCGATTGACTGGAAAAGCAATCTCTATGCGCTGATGACAGGGGGGTGTGTATTTTCTCTTCTGGCAGGTATATTCATCGTGCTTTATTATATCTGGGGACCTGCCCGGGGCGAATTCCATTCCGACTGCACAGATACCATCTTCTGGGCGGAGGCTGCCATGCAGGGCAGGGGGCTTATCAATCCCGATTTCGGCTATGCAGCAGTAATGCCTCTGGGCGGCAATCTTTTCATGCAGCTGTGGATGCCCTTTTTCGGCGTATCCATGCTGACTCATTCCCTTGGCATGACCACCTTTTTTGCAGCATTTACCGCTGCGCTCTACTGGCTGCTCTGCGAACTGAAATGGAGCATGAACTGGCGATGCATCAGTATCGGCGGACTTCTGGCAGCACTCTGTGCCGGTGAGAAGATCCGTGAGATCTTCTGGGGACATATCATTTACTACAGCCTGGGTATGCTGTTCCTTTTGCTGGGACTGAGCCTGGTGCTGCATATATATAATCTCTATGATAAAAAGGCAAAGGGCAATGTGCTGCTTTATCTGCTGCTGCTGCTTGTTCTGTTCACGCTTTGCTGCACCAATTCCACAACAGCAATTGCACTTTTTGCGCTGCCGATTATGGGGGCGCTGTTCTGTGAGCGGTTTCTTGACCATACAGTGAAGCTTACAGAGAAAAAGAATCTGCTGGGCGGTGTCATGCTGTTCCTCTGCGGGATCGGCATGATCGCAGGCATGATGCTGGGAACACTGCTCGCAGGCGGCATGACCGGCAGCTATGCAAATGCCCATTCCCGGTTCAGTGAAGCGGACAGCTGGTGGTCCCATCTGGAGGGGTTGCCGCTTGCATTCCTGAAGCTGACAGGGCTGAATGCAGATACATCCGAGGCGCTGATGTCACTTTCGGGGATCCATACCATTGTGCTGATTTTTTATACAGCAATGATCGCAGTGATTCCCGTTGCTGCACTGGTGTCCTACCGTAAGATTCCGGATACGGGATTCCGTCTGCTGATCTGGGCGCATTTTGTATCGGCTGCCTTGATTCTGGTGGGATACATCTGCGGTATGCTGTACACTGCAAACTGGCGTTTGTCTCCGCTGATCGTGACCGGCTTTCTGGTGAGCATGAGTTTCCTGCGCCTCCTCTGGCAGAAGCGGGAATCCCGGCGTGTCAGTCTCCTGCTTCTGCTTCCGGTTGGATATTATTGTCTGCAAAGTGCAATGGGAGTTGTCAGTCTTCCCGTCAATAACCATCTGGAAAATGACAGCTATCTTCTGGCGCAGTATTTGCAGGAGGAGGGGCTGAGTTATGGTTATGCAACCTTCTGGAATTCCCAGGCGATCACACTGCAATCTGATTCTGCCTGCAAGGTGCGTACGGTCCGGATCGATGAAACAGGCGTATCGGAGAATACGTATCAGAGCAACATCCACTGGTTTGAGGACCAGCCGGAACAGGAGGAGTATTTCCTTCTGATGTCCGCCAGTGAGGAAAGGCTGATGATGCGGTCAGACAGCCCGCTTCTCGAAAAGATAAGCCGGGAACTGAATTATGAGGGCTATGCAATCTGGATTTTTGAAGAAAATCTGTTTTGATACAGGAGGAATGATACATGAAATTTCCCAATCATTTTATATGGGGTACAGCGTCCGCAGCCTATCAGATCGAAGGCGCCTATCAGGAGGACGGCAAGGGACTGAACATCTGGGATGCCTACACCCAGGAGGGGGCTTATGTTGCTCACGGTGAAAATGGCAATATTGCATGCGATCATTATCATCGCTTCCGTGAGGATGTGCGTATTATGCGGGAAATGGGCGTGAAGCACTACCGTTTCTCCCTTAGCTGGAGCCGGATTCTTCCGGAAGGCATCGGCAGAGTCAATGAAAAGGGGCTGCAATTCTATTCCGATCTGGTAGATGAACTCCTTGCAAACGGAATGGAACCCATGGTAACGCTCTTTCACTGGGACTATCCGCTTGCACTTCATGACAAGGGCGGCTGGCTGAATCCGGCATCCTCTGACTGGTTTGCGGAATATGCAAGGATCGTTGTGGATGCCCTCTCTGACCGTGTATCCTGCTGGATGACCATCAATGAGCCGCAGGTATTCATCGGATGCGGTTATGCAATCGGAAAATTCGCGCCCTTTCAGACCTGTTCTGTGCGTGATCTTGCACACATGTCTCACAATGTGCTGCTGTCCCACGGCAAGGCAGTAAAGGTCATCCGTGCCCATGCAAAGAAGAAGCCAACCATAGGCTTTGCCTATGCAACGCCCTGCTGGTCACCGGTTTCCGATGCACCGGAAGCCATCGAGGAAGCGCGCAGAAAGAGTTTTGCCTTTTCCCGGAAGGGCTTTGCCTTTGAGACTGCATGGTGGGCAGACCCCATTCTGCTGGGTGACTACCCGAAGGAAGCCTATGAGATCCTGGGTGCGGATATGCCTGTAATTGCAGAAGGGGATATGGAGATCATTTCCCAGCCCGTGGATTTTTACGGTGTGAATATTTATGAGAGTAAGGCTGTCCCTAAGGCGGACGGCTATGCAGAGAACTGCTTTACAGGCTGCCCGAGAACACAGATGGGCTGGCCGGTTACACCGGATGCGCTGTACTGGGGTCCGAAATTCCTCTATGAGCGTTACGGAAAGCCGATTCTGATCAGTGAAAATGGAATGGCTGGTCACGACTGGGTGCATCTGGATGGCAGAGTCCATGACCCGCACCGCATCGATTATATGAAGCGTTATCTTCGTGCGCTTTGCCGTGCAGCTGAGGAAGGTACCGAGGTTATGGGGTATCTCTACTGGTCGATTCTTGATAATTTTGAGTGGGCAGACGGTTATGACAAGCGGTTCGGTCTTGTTTATGTAGATTATCGCACACAAAAGCGCACCGTGAAGGATTCGGGATACTTCTACAAGGAAGTCATGGAATCCAACGGCGATGTGATCTTTTCCGACACATGGGAGGCAAACTATGACTAAGAGACATCCGCAGTGGCTGGAGGACGCTGTTTTCTATGAGATCTATCCCCAGAGCTTTCAGGACACCAACGCAGACGGCATAGGTGATTTTGCCGGCATGACACGCCGTCTGCCTTACATCAAGACATTGGGCTGCAATGCCATCTGGGTGAATCCCTGCTTCGAATCACCATTTTATGATGCCGGCTATGATGTTGCCGACTATAAAAAGACTGCGCCCCGATACGGTACGAACGATGACCTGAGGAACTTCTTCGAGGAAGCACACAAGCTGGGAATTCATGTGATTCTGGACCTTGTTCCGGGGCATACCTCCATTGAGCATCCATGGTTTCGGGAATCCATGAAGGCGGAGCGGAACGAATACACCGACCGATACATCTGGACCAACTCCATCTGGGAGGACTGTAACGGAATTCATAACATCAGCGGTTCGCTCCGTGGTATTTCCGACAGAGACGGCTCCTGCGGTGTGAATTTCTATACCGTTCAGCCTGCCCTTAATTACGGTTTTGTCAATCCTGACCGTGACTGGATGCAGACACCGGATGATCCGGGTCCTGCTGCTACAAAGGAGGCCATGAAGGATATCATGCGCTTCTGGCTGAAAATGGGCTGTGATGGCTTCCGTGTGGATATGGCTGGTTCTCTTGTGAAGAACGATACCGACGGCAGTGCGACCATCGCCCTCTGGCAGGAGTTCCGCGCATTTCTGGATGCAGAATTCCCCGAGGCTGTTATGATCTCCGAATGGGGCGAGCCGGACAAGTCTCTTGCCGGCGGCTTTCATATGGATTTTCTGCTGCACTTTGGTCCGTCTCATTACAACGATCTGTTCCGTGTGGAGAATCCGTATTTCTCCCGTCAGGGCAAGGGTGATATTTCCGGGTTTGTGAAGACATACGTAAAGAATTATGAGCAGACCGCAGGGGAGGGACTGATCTGCATTCCTTCGGGCAATCACGATATGTCCCGCATTTCTGAGCGTCTTGATGAAGAAGAGGTCAAGCTTGCTTTTGCATTTCTTCTGACCATGCCTGGTGCGCCGTTTCTCTATTATGGAGATGAGATCGGCATGCGTCATCTGCACGGACTGAAATCCGTGGAAGGCGGCTTTGGCAGAACCTGTGCGCGTTCACCCATGCAGTGGGATTCCTCGCTGAATGCAGGATTTTCCTGCGCAGCACCGGAGCGTCTGTACATTCCCATTGACCCGGATGAAAACCGTCCCACAGCAGAAAAAGCGATGGCACAGCCGGATTCTGTCTACCATGCGGTGCAGGAACTGATCGCACTGCGCAGAGCACACAGCGCACTTTGCAGCAGCGGTAAGATTGAGTTTCTGTATGCGGAGAAGAACGCCTATCCGCTGATATACAAGCGTTTTGATGAGCAGGAGGAGATCCTGGTGGTACTGAATCCATCGGGTGAGGAAGTATCCTGCGAGATCAATGCCGGTGAGCCTGCGGAGGTCCTTTATCAAAGAGGAGGGGAAGTGGTACGCAGCGGCGGCAGGCTGACGGTACCCGCTGAGAGCGTGAGTGTGCTGAAGATGGTGTAAGTTCTTTTCGGTGCAGCGGACATAAAACATAAAACCTTCAACTCATACGTTTGAGTTGAAGGTTTTGTTTTATCAGAAGGCTCTATGCCTTTGCCCTGCCTGTCACCTGCCCCAGAATCCAGAAGATCAGGAATACCACAATATTCGCTGCAACAATGGTCGAACCGACCGGCGTAGAGAACAACACGGAAATCAGAATTCCCACCGCTGCACACACCACTGATATTACCGCAGAACTGAGGATCACTCCACGGAAGCTGCGGAAGATCCGCATTGCAGAGAGCGCCGGACAGATGATCAGTGCGGAGATCAGCAGCGAGCCGACCAGATTCATCGCCAGTACAATTATCATTGCTGTAATGACTGCGATCATCAGATTATAAAAAGATGCTTTGACACCCGTTGCCGATGCAAAGGTCTCGTCAAATGTAACGGAGAAGATCTTATGATAAAACAGCAGGAATACGCCCATCACCAGCACCGACATTGCCACGCACAGCCACACATCGGTAAGGGAAAGTGTCAGGATGGAGGTGGAACCAAACAGCGTACTGCAAACGTCCCCCGATACATTGGCTGAAGCGGAGAACAGATTCATCAGCAGATAGCCCAGCGCCAGTGAACCGACCGAAATCAGTGCAACTGCCGCATCCCCCTTGATCTTCGTGTTCTGTCCTGTCATCAGCAGCAGGATCGCACTCACCACTGTCACCGGCAGAACGATCAGCATCTCATTGGTCAGGTTCATTACACTGGCAATGGCAATGGCGCCGAACGCCACATGGGAAAGTCCGTCTCCGATGAAGGAGAAACGCTTCAGCACCAGCGTGACGCCAAGCAGCGAGGAACATAGTGCGATCAGTACACCTACCAGAAGTGCATACCTTACAAAGGGATAGGAAAAATAAAAAAACAGCGTCTCAAAAAGCTCACTCATGTGTATCCCCTCCTGCTGCCTTTGTAAAAGCTCTGCCGATATCGCTTTTCAGATAATCCTCTGTAGTACCGAAAAACAAAGGCTCCTGCCCCAGATGCAGAATGTGTGTGGCATAGCGTACTGCTGCGGAAATATCATGAGATACCATAATAACAGTGATTCCGTCCTCACGGTTGATTTTCGCCACCAGTTCATACATTTCGGCAGCTGCCTTCGGGTCAAGACCTGTTACAGGCTCGTCCAGAAGAAGCATTTTCTGCGTTGCACAGAGCGCACGTGCCAGAAGCACACGCTGCTGCTGTCCGCCGGAGAGAAAGCGGTAGCATTCCTTTTGAAGATTGCATATGCCCAGCTTGCGCATGTTTTTATGTGCAAGAATTTTTTCTGCACGGCTGTAAAAGGGGCGCAGACCGCACCGATTCAGGCATCCCGACAGAACGATCTCCTGAACGGATGCAGGAAAATCCTTTTGTACAATGGTTTGCTGGGGAAGATAGCCGATCTCCTTTTGTCTGAGTCCGTCCCCGAGCGTAATTTTACCGCTGATGGGTGTCTTCAGCTGGAGCAGCGCTTTGATGAGTGTACTCTTTCCGCTTCCGTTCTCGCCGACAATACAAAGATAATCACCACTGCTGACGGAAAAATTCAGGTTCTTTGTCACAATGATTCCCTCGTAGCCGAGGCTTACATGTTCACAGGATAGTTGTTTGCTCATATCAGTTCAGTGCCTCGCTGAGTACAGCAAGGTTTTCCTCCATTATGGATAAATACGTAATGCCGCTGTCGATCTGTTCACGGCTGACAGACTGCATCGAATTGAGTGTCAGAATGTTCTGATTCTGATCTGCGGTATTGGAGATCACCGCATCTGCAATATTGCTGTCAGAACCATCAATGGTGCAGACTGCCGGAAGCTGATGCTCGTCCATTTTGCCTGCCAGGAAAACGATGGTTTCAAAGCTTGCATCTGTTTCCGCCGAGCAGCCCGGGAATGCAGCATAGCAGGTCAGACCGTAATCCTCCGTCAGATAGCGGAAGGGGAAGCGGTCGCCGAAGAGAAGAACCTGACGTTCCGCATTCTGAACGGTTTCAGTAAAGGCAGCATCTGCCTCCTGCAATTCTGTAAAATAGCGCTGTGCATTCGCCTGATAGATCTCTGCGTGTTCGCCGTCTGCAGTACACATTGCGCTGGAGATCGCATTGGTAAACAGCATAGCATTTTTCAGAGAGAGCCATACATGCTCATCGTAAGCAGCTTCCTCATGGTCATGCTCGTGATCGTGATCCTCTTCGCCGTTTATGCAGGCTTCTGTTTTGAGTGAGCCGCCCATAATTTCGGTCAGGTTCAGCTTTATCATATCAGGATTCGCAGCATTCACAAGAGCCTCCTCGATCCAGCTGTCGGCAGAACCGCCCACATAAACAAGCACGTCGCAGGAGGAGATGGTAACGATATCATCGGTACCCGGCTGATAGCTATGGAAATCGGTACCGTTGTCCACGAGCAGCGTCAGGTCAACATTTTCGTTTTCACCGATGACCTGTTTTGCCCAGTCGTACTGGGGGAAAATGGTGCAGACAACGCTGATTTTGTCAGAGTTTCCGGGGGACTGGGGTGTTTTGGTGCATCCGGCAGCGAGGGGTGCTGTCAGAGTGAGACACAGCAGTGCAGGGATAAATTTGCGTTTCAGCATAGGATACCTCCATGGAATTTGAAAATGATTCTCATATTATTATACACAGGGAAGCAGATGTTGTCAAGCACACAGAGGGAAAAGTTTTTTTGGTGCAGCAATTTTTTCAAAAAATGCTGCTGGGGTCTGGGGCAACGCCCCAGATAGTTGGAGAACAGATTCGGTCGGGTAAGCGAATTGAAGCCTGTTCCGCTGATAAAAAAGCATTAGTTTGCATGCAGGAACATCTAAGGGGGTCTGGTATAAATTCTTATCGGCCTGACAGCGGAACAGGCGTTACATAGGAAGAGAGCGAAGTAATTCTTCCGGACTGTACGAGCCTTGTTTCTCTAAGAGTGGATACAAAAAATTTTTTTGAAATCCTTGACTTTCGTACGTACATATGATTAAGGTACGGACAAAAATGGAAGTGAAAAAAAGTCCCCCAAAGGCAGACCAACGCAAGACAAAAAGGACAAGCGTTTTGAGATTCGCCTTTCTTCTGAAACGTATGAAACATTAGAAGAATGCTCAAAAAAATTAGGAATCACAAAAGCGCGGGTAGTCCATAAAGGGATTGCATTGGTAAAAGAAGAAGTTAACAAAAAAGTGAGCTTGTTGCCCCCCACCAAAGGAACAAACAAACTCACTGCACGACAGATTGCTCCGTCTGAAATCTATTATACATCAGATGTGCATTCCTGTCAAGAAATTGAAAGGAAGTTTAAAAATGAACGAAATTATCGAACAGTACTATCAGGCTGAAATCGACTCCGATGAAAAACGTCTCGTCACGGATGCTATCAACAAAAACTGGGGCAGGCTTATGAAAATGATCTGCTCCCAATCGGATGATATCTCACAGCGTGATGCCGCTTTTAATATGATCGGCGATATGGTGATGGAGTCTGCCAGAAACGGTTTTGACACAGGATTCCGCGCTGCATTCCGGTTTCTCATGAGCCTGTAGGCTATAAAAGCGGCGCAAACAGCCGCAGGATCCGGCTTTTCAGCCGTGCAGGTCCTCTGAGTTCCTTTCTGTACTGGTCTGTCACCTCGCAGCACCGGGGAAGTGTCTGCTCAAAATCCTTCTTCACATCTGTGACCGCATCACATTCCGCAAAAAATACCGCATTCTCAAAATGAAAATAGAGACTCCGGTAATCCAGATTGATGGTTCCTACAACTGCCGTATGATCATCACATACGCACTGCTTTGCATGAAGAAAGCCCGGCGAAAATTCATAGATCCGCACACCGCTTTCTACCAGCTGATGGTAATACGACCGTGTGAGACTGTAGACG
This sequence comes from Ruminococcus sp., assembly GCA_017480865.1. GTDB lineage: Bacteria > Bacillota > Clostridia > Oscillospirales > Ruminococcaceae > Ruminococcus_C. The sequence continues at coordinate 15,420 of JAFURN010000095.1, forward strand.
ATCTTCTTGTCCGGGATTCCCGGTGTGAGGATCCGTACGTCCACGCCCCTTCTTGCTGCAAGAGTCAGTTCACGGCTCATTTCATCATCAATGATCAGATAGGGCGTCATGAACCAGATGTACCGCTCTGCACTTTTCACCATGTTCATGTAAACGTTTTCGCCCAGATATACATCATCCAGAGGGGAATCTCCAAAGGGCTGCACATAGCCCTTTGCGCAGGTTCTGCACGGTACATCGGGAAAATAGGCACTGAAATCCTTGTCACTCTCCCGGATGGTGTTCCACATCTCCAGAAACTGTACCGTCAGACTTCTGACAGCCTGTCCCTCCAGACGCAGTCCCGTGTCCTTCCATTCCCCATAGGGCTGCACAATATTGAAGTATTCATCCGCCAGATTGTATCCTCCTGTAAAGCCCACGCTTCCGTCAATGACAGTGATTTTGCGATGATCCCGGTTGTTCATGAATACATTGATGACCGGCAGCAGGGGATTGAATACACGGCACTGAATACCGTCCTTTTCCATGCGCTTGATAAATTCCGGACTGATGAAGCCGACGCTTCCTACATCGTCATAAATAATGCGCACTTCTACGCCTTTTGCCGCACGTTCGGACAGGATCTTACGGATGCGTCCGAATGCCTTTGCATCCTCAATCGCATGATATTCCATAAAAATAAAATGCTCCGCCTGTGTCAGTGCCATCGCCAGAGCATCCAGTGCCTGACAGGTATCACCGTAAAATTGTACGTCTGTATCATGGAAGGGCGGATACTGGCTGTCGTTCTGGATGTAACGCATCTGATTGGCAAGGGTCATATTCTGCTGCTCCGCCGATCTGAGTACCGATTCGTTTGCATGCAAACGGCGGCGCAGTTCGTTTCCGATCCGCTCAAACTGTCTGCGCTTGTGCTTGGTCAGTGCAGAACGGCCTGTCAGAAGATATAGTACAAGTCCTACCAGCGGGAACGCCAGAATCACAATTATCCACGGCAGCTTGAAAGCCGCATTGCCGTGCTTGCTGATGATTTCCAGTACAATTGCAATTGCGATCAGCGTGGTCAGGGCGGAGATCCAGATGCTGGACTGACTGAATTCCAGAAACAGCAGCACCATCCAGCCGATCTGAATCAAAAGAGAAACCGCCACAAAAATCAGCCGTCCTACGCTGTTTTTGACAGAATGGTCGTACTTTCTGCTCATAGAATGCCTCCGTATGTCTGTAATGATTTCCATTATTATAGCACATTTCCGGTGTGCTTTCAACTGTTTTCTTTTTTTAAAGGTATAGTAAAGAATTCTGTATGGACGGGTTCTTTTCATATTTTTTGAAAAAAATGCTTGATTCCAGAGTGAAAATGTAGTATAATAAACCTGTGTGCTGAAACTGCACAGTATGTCCTATTATGAAAGGAGTATAAAAATGATTTATTCAAACGAAGTAAATGAAATGTGCTGCGTAAGACAAGGCGTAAACCATGGTGCCGCTCCGATCCCGGAAGAAGCAAAGTGGGTAAAGGCTAAGGAAATCAGCGATATTTCCGGCTTCACACACGGTGTGGGCTGGTGTGCACCGCAGCAGGGTACATGTAAGCTGTCCCTGAACGTAAAGGAAGGCATCATTCAGGAGTGTCTGGTTGAGACGATCGGATGTTCCGGTATGACACATTCTGCTGCAATGGCTTCTGAAATTCTGCCGGGCAGAACACTTCTGGAAGCTCTGAATACTGACCTGGTATGCGATGCGATCAACACAGCTATGAGAGAACTGTTCCTGCAGATCGTATACGGTCGTACCCAGAGTGCATTCTCTGAGGGTGGTCTGGTAATCGGTGCAGGTCTGGAAGACCTGGGTAAGGGTAACCGTTCTCAGGTTGGTACTATGTATGGTACACTGGCAAAGGGCCCCCGTTACCTGGAAATGACTGACGGTTATGTAACCGCTCTGGCACTGAACGAGGATGACGAGATTATCGGCTATAAGTTCGTAAACTTCGGCAAGATGATGGACTTCATCAAGGCTGGCGACGATGCAAATACTGCATACGAAAAGGCACAGGGTCAGTACGGCCGTGTTGCTGATGCTGTGAAGTTTATTGACCCGAGAAAAGAATAAGGAATCGAAGGAGGCTAAATCTAATGGCATTGTTTGAATCTTATGAGAGACGTGAAAAGCAGATTCTGGAAGTACTGAACAGCTATGGCATCAATACGATCGAAGAAGCTGCTGAAATCACAAAGGCTGCTGGTCTGGATGTATATGCAATGGTAGAAGGCATTCAGCCGATCTGCTTTGAGAACGCAAAGTGGGCTTACACAGTAGGTGCTGCAATCGCAATCAAGAAGGGCTGCCGCAGAGCTGCTGATGCTGCTGCTGCAATCGGCGAAGGTCTGCAGGCATTCTGCATTCCGGGTTCTGTAGCAGATCAGCGTAAGGTTGGTCTGGGTCACGGTAACCTGGGCAAGATGCTGCTGGAAGAAGAGACAAAGTGCTTCGCATTCCTGGCAGGTCACGAATCCTTCGCTGCTGCTGAAGGCGCAATCGGTATTGCTGAAAAGGCAAACAAGGTTCGTCAGGAACCGCTGCGTGTTATCCTGAACGGTCTGGGTAAGGATGCTGCACAGATCATCGCAAGAATCAACGGCTTTACATATGTTGAGACTGAGATGGATTATTACACAGGCGAGGTTAAGGAAGTATTCCGTAAGGCATATTCCGAAGGTCTGCGTGCAAAGGTTAACTGCTATGGTGCAAACGATGTAACCGAAGGCGTTGCAATCATGTGGAAGGAAGG
>JAFURN010000096.1 GCA_017480865.1 Ruminococcus sp.
ATGAAGGCGGACTATATTGCGGTCAGGATGCGGACAGCGACGGCGTTGAGGGGAAGTACTATGTATTCACCCTTGCGGAAATCAAGCAGGTTCTGGGTCAGTCAGACGGCGAGGAATTCTGCCGTCTGTATGATATTACGGATACCGGAAACTTTGAAGGTAAAAGCATTCCGAATCGGATTCAACTCATGGGAAAAGGATGGGACAGGGATGACCCAAGACTAAAGAAGCTCTATGACTATCGTCTCCAGCGAACGAAGCTGCACAGGGATGATAAAATCCTGCTATCCTGGAATGCCTGGGCCATGATCGGTCTGGCACAGGCTGGATTCGTACTGAACGAGGAACGTTATCTGGATTCTGCAATCAAGATCTATCATTTTATCGAAGAGAAGATGACAGACGAGAGTGACCGCCTGTATCTGCGTTACCGGGATGGTGAAGCGGCACACGCAGGGCAGCTGGGCGACTACGCCGTTTATTCGCTGGCATTATTGGAGCTGTACCGATGCACCTTTGATCCAAGGTACTTTCAGGAGGCGATCCGCCGGGCGGAACAGATGATGGAGCTATTTGAGGACGAGGAACATGGCGGTTACTTCATGACCGCATCTGATGCAGAACCTCTGATTTCCCGACCCAAGGAAACCTATGACGGTGCGATCCCCTCCGGCAACTCTGTGGCAGCCATGGTCCTGCAAAGGCTGGCATCACTGACAGGGGAGAGGGGATGGGAGGAAGCAACCCAAAGACAGATGCGCTTCCTGGCTTGCAGGATTGCTCAGTATCCTGCAAGCAGCTGCCTGGGTGTATTGGCGATGATGGATGCGCTGTACCCTCATCGGGAGCTCGTGTGCTGTTTCAGTGAGAGTACACCGGAAGAGCTGCTTCACTGGATGAGAGATCATACGGCGGATGACCTTCATATCCTTGTAAAAACATCTGAAAATGAGGAAATTCTAACAGACTGCGCGCCTTTTACTGAAGATTATCCCATACCGGAACATGGCTCAATGTATTACCTCTGTGAGAATGGTTCCTGCAAAGCACCGGCAGATCGATTTGAGAAGCTAAAGCTATAAAAAATACCGCAGTTAGAGGGTGTGTCTCCAACTGCGGTATCTTATTATTGTAAGCTAATACTGGTTACAGAGCCGTGCGACTGAAGCTACTAATTACACAGTATTATAAGCGCTTAGATTCCATATCGCTGGACTTTCGATGCAAGGACTTTTTCATTTGCCTTTTCTACCTTCAGATATGCGAGAAGAATCATGACGGCGCAATTCAGAATGACAGGTACCCACAGATATAGAATATGCAGCATGTTGATTGCAGAAGCCGTCTGTGTTGCTGCGTTCTCGACATATCCGGCGGAAGCCATTATCCAGCCACAGATTGCAGTACCCAGGCTGGCACCCAGCTTGGTGCCAAAAGAGGAGCAGGAATACATGGTGCCATCAATACGCTTTCTCTGTGTCAGGAAGGTGTATTCAGAGCAGGAGGCAATCAAGGCGTTCATGCCGCCCTGCAGCGGACTTACTCCAAGGGCTGCGATTCCGGTGAACACCAGCATTGCAGGAATGCTCCCAATATAGGCAGCGACCAATACGCCAATCCGACCCAGTACTGCAAGGAAATATCCGGCGATATTCAGCTTGTACATACCACGCAGCTTTCTGACCAGCCAGGGGATAATGATCAGTCCAAGGATCAGGGGCGCATTTGCAA
>JAFURN010000097.1 GCA_017480865.1 Ruminococcus sp.
CATATGATCTTTTCTTCGTGCTATGACAAGATATCCTGGATGTGCTTATTTGAGATTGTGCCTTTTTTACGATGCGGAATTTTGTTTGTTTGTTCGGCGAAAAAGCACGTAATTGAAAAGCCAGGAGTTTCGCCGTCTGCGGACGGCGACCAGCTTACGCAGCTGGACCGCGCAAGCTGGAGCCAGCTTGACCGCCTTTCTGCCTTCGGCAGTTCACCCGATAAACTACAATTTATATCCCCAGCTTTTCAAACAGAACCCAAAATAAGAAAGGCTGATGCGGAGTTGTCTGAAACTCTGCATCAGCCTTTTTGTATCATGTAATGGATGTTTTTGCTTTGATTACTTGAGATGATACCCCAGATCAAATGCCTTTACGTTCATATCCACGAACTTTGGCGGAACGGTGCTGCGGATCGTTGCGATCCAGTCCTCATAAGGGATATCTGTAGAGGTTGCCATAACACCGATCAGTACCACGTTTACTGCCTTGATGCTGCCAGCCTCTGCTGCCAGAGCAGCCGCATCGACGGTTGTCAGGTCGCATGCTGCCGCCAGCTTTTCGCAGATACCCTGCGGATATTCCGCCGCACCTGTAATTACAGGCATAGGGTTGATCTTCTGGGTATTTACAATCATACGTCCGCCTTCCTTGAGGTAGGGAAGCGCACGGTATGCCTCCAGCTGCTCAAACGCAAGGATGATATCCGCACAGCCCTTGTCCACGATGGGGGACTGAACCGCCTCGCCGTACTTTACATAAGTTACAACACTTCCGCCGCGCTGACTTATGCCATGTACCTCGGATACCTTTACATCCAGACCAGCGTCAATGACAGCATTGCCCAGGATTCTGCTGGCAAGCAGCGTACCCTGTCCGCCTACGCCGACGATCATAATATTCTTTGTTGTCATTTCCTTAGTCCTCCTTCTTGATGCAGCCGAACGGACATACGCCGATGCACAGTCCGCAGCCATTGCACTGGGATTCATCAATGAACGGCTTGCCGTCCTTGATAGAAATTGCCGGACATCCCAGCTTCATGCACAGCTTGCAGTTCTTGCAGTCCTCGCTGATGGTGCAGTGACCGCTGTACTTCACGCTCTTGAGCAGCGCACAGGGACGCTGCGCAATGATAACGGACGGTTCTTCCCGCTGAGTCTCTTCCTTGACGACCTTTTCAAAGCCTTTCAGGTCAAAGGGGTCAGCAACCACAACATGGTCCACGCCTACAGCCTTGCACAGAGTCAGCAGATTCACCTGCTTGGTCTCCTCACCTCGGATGGTATAGCCGGTTGTGGGGTTGTCCTGATGACCGGTCATACCTGTGATGGAGTTATCCAGAATGATAACCGTATTGATACCCTTGTTGTATACGATATCGATAAGACCAGTAATACCGGAGTGAATGAATGTGGAATCACCGATTACTGATACGGTCTTCTTTGCGAATTCCTCACCTCTTGCCTTTGCCATACCCAGTGCTGCGCTGACAGATGCACCCATGCAGATGGTTGTGTCGATGCTGGAAAGAGGAGCCACTGCACCCAGCGTATAGCAGCCGATATCGCCGCATACGTTCAGCCCCAGCTTCTTGAGTACGTAGAACGTACCTCTGTGGGGACATCCTGCGCACATAACAGGCGGACGTACCGGGATCTGTTCGGAAAGTTCGGTCACTGCGCCGCCTTCTTCTCCCAGAACCGCCTTGGCGATCATACGGGGTGTGTATTCACCCAGCAGCGTGAATGCTTCCTTGCCGATTACCTCAATGCCGAGGCTGCGGCAGTGCATTTCCAGAACCGGATCCAGTTCTTCAATGACATAAACCTTGTCATATTTTGCAGCAAAGTCAATGATCTTCTTTTCCGGCAGGGGATACACCATACCCAGCTTCAGATAATCCGCCTTACTGCCCAGTGCTTCCTTTGCATAGAGGTAGGCAATACCTGCGGAAATAATTCCGATTTTGCTTCCGTTTTCCTCAATGGTGTTAATGGACGCAGTTTCTGCATACTCCTTCATTCTGCGCAGACGCTCTTCCACGTATACATGACGCTTGATGGCGTTGCCGGGCATCATAACATATTTTGACGGATCTTTCTTGTAGTCCTTCAGTTCATCGTTCTGACGCTCCTCCAGCTCCACGATGCTCTGGGAGTGAGAAACTCTGGTGGACAAGCGCAGGAACATGGGACAGTCGTATTCTTCACTGAGCGTATAGGCAAGCTTTGTGAATTCCTTGCATTCTGCGGAGTCGGACGGCTCCAGCATGGGAATCTTGGATGCCTTTGCATAGTGACGGGAATCCTGCTCATTCTGAGAGGAATGCATACCCTGGTCATCTGCCACGCAGAAAACCAGGCCGCCGTTTACGCCGGTGTAGCTGACTGTGAATACCGGGTCAGCCATTACATTAAGACCTACATGCTTCATGCAGGACATGGCTCTTGCACCGCCGATGGATGCGCCGATGGCAACCTCGGCTGCCACCTTTTCGTTGGGAGCCCATTCTGCGTAGATCTCCTCATACTGTACGATATTTTCGGTAATTTCGGTGCTGGGAGTACCCGGATAGGAGGACACGACACGAACGCCCGCCTCATAAGCACCTCTGGCAACGGCAGCGTTGCCGAGCATTAACTTCTTCATATTGATAATTCCTTTCTCACTGAACGCCGGTTGCCTTTGCAACCAGGTTATCTACGCTGTACATTTTGCGCAGCTTGGGCTTTTCAATTTTACCGGTGGGATTTCTCGGGATATCTGCGAAAATGATCTTTCTCGGACGCTTGTAACGGGGCAGGGAGAAGCAGAAATCATTGATCTCCTCTTCTGTTGCGTTCATGCCTTCCTTGATTTCAATGATGGCAGCTGTAATTTCGCCCAGTCTTGCATCAGGCAGACCGATGCAGGCAACATCCTTGATGGCAGGATGCGCACGGAGGAAGTCCTCGATCTGAACGGGATAAATGTTCTCACCGCCGGAAATGATAACGTCCTTCTTGCGGTCAACCAGGAAAATGAAGCCGTCCTCGTCTTCCTGTGCCATATCGCCGGTGAACAGCCAGCCGTCCTCCAGAACCTCAGCAGTTGCCTTTTCATCGTGGTAGTAGCACTTCATAACGCCCGGACCCTTGACTGCCAGTTCGCCGACCTCGCCGCGCTTTACAATGCTGTGGTCAGGATTTACGATCTTTACTTCCCAGCCGTAGCCAGCCTTGCCGATCGCGCCTACCTTGTGAATGTTGCCCATTCCCAGATGCACACAGCCCGGACCGATGGACTCGCTGAGACCGTAGTTGGTATCGTAATCGTGATGCGGGAATACCTTCAGCCAGCGCTGGATGAGACTGGGAGGAACCGGCTGTGCGCCGATGTGCATGAGTCTCCACTGCGCAAGACGGTAATCTGCAAGGTCAATATCCCCTCTGTCAATGGCATCCAGAATATCCTGCGCCCACGGCACAAGGAGCCATACGATGCTGCAGGCCTCCTCAGAAACGGTTTTCAGGATCCATTCCGGCTTTACACCCTTGAGGAGAACCGCCTTGCCGCCCACCCAGAAGGAACCGAACCAATGCATTTTTGCGCCGGTGTGATACAGCGGCGGAATGCACAGGAATACATCATCCTTGGTCTGCTTATGGTGATTCTGCTCTACCTGAGCGGAATGCATCAGACTCTGATGGGTATGTAAGATCGCCTTGGGGAATCCGGTCGTGCCGGAGGAGAAATAGATGACCGCATCATCCTCGTCAGTCAGCGGAATACCGGGGTTGCGGGAAGTTGCGTAAACGACAAGATTGTTGTAGCTTTCTGCAAAGGTTGGGCAGTCCTTGCCCACATACAGCAGATTCTTCACTCTCGGAATACGGTCACAGATCTCCTCCATACGTCCCGTAAACTCCGGACCGAAAACCAGTACATCCGAATCGGAGAGATTCAGGCAATACTTGATTTCTTCCGCAGTATAGCGGTAGTTGAGCGGTACAGCGATCGCGCCGATCTTCAGGATGCCGAAGTAGATCGGCAGCCATTCCAGGCAGTTCATCAGGAGGATCGCAACCTTGTCGCCTCTTTTGATGCCTCTTGAAAGGAGGAAATTGCCGAAGCGGTTTGCCTGGCGGTTGAATTCCTCCCATGTGATGCTGCGGCGGAAGTCATTGCCTGAACCGGATTCGATCAATGCGTATTCCTTCCATGTAAAACGGCTTTTTGTATCCGGCGGATTGATCTCCACCAGACTGACATCATCGCCGTATTGCTTTGCGTTTCTTTCCAGAATTTCTGTAATTGGCATAATGATTTTTCCCTTCTGAAGAGTCAGTATTGTGCAGACAAAAAAGTCTGCAATTGTATCCATTATACCATACATTTCCCTAAAACACAATACGCATTTTCTCTTTCTTTACAAAAAACAGTGTTTTGTACGAGAGTTTCTTTTTGTATCTGTAAAACATCACAAACAGCTGCGAAAAACTTTGTGCGATATTTTCAGATGAATCGGTGTGATAGCATTGACAATTCTGAAAAAAACAGCTATAATTAAAATGGTAATGTGTGGATTTTTTCGCATGTTATACAATATGAAAAGATTTGGAGGATTCTTTCATGCAAAACAAACACAAGTTTGCCAAGAAGGCTGCATCTGTTTTCCTGGCATGCACGCTTGCTGTTTCAGCATTCGGTACCCCCTCTTTAGGGACTGTAGCTGCTGCAGGACTTACTGCGGATCAGATTACAGAAGAGATGGGTCTGGGCTGGAACATCGGCAACTCACTGGACGCAGTTCCGTCCACATCGGATGTCTCAAAGCACGAGACCGCATGGGGCAACCCGGTCGTAACACAGGAGCTCATTGATGCTGTCAAGGCAAAGGGCTTTAATACGATCCGTGTCCCCACAACATGGTATCCCCATGTAACAGAAGAAAACGGTACCTATACAATTGATCCGGCATGGCTTGACCGTGTGCAGGAGGTTGTAGACTATGCGTACAAGCAGGATATGTATGTGATCCTGAACGTACATCATGAGGACTGGATCAACCGTGAAGACTTCGGTACAGCATATGATGAAATGTCACCGAAGCTGACGCAGATCTGGCAGCAGATCGCAGCACGCTTTGCTGACTATGACCAGCACCTGATTTTTGAGGGTATGAACGAGCCGCGTGCAGTTAAGACTAAATATGAATGGGGCTGGGGCGTTCCGCAGGAATGCTACGATGTTGTCAACAAGCTGAATGCTGATTTCATCAGCACCGTTCGTTCGGTAGATTCTCCTTACCAGGACAACCGTCTGCTGATGATCCCGGGTTATTGTGCATCCCACGAGCTTCACGTTATCAGCGAGGTTGATTACCCGGAGGATGATGAATATGTAGCAGCTTCTGTTCATGCATATTCTCCGTATGAATTTGCAATGGGTGATGGCGACCACACAACATTTACAGAGGCGTATGAAGCTTCTCTGGATACGATCTTCAAGAACCTTCAGTCATCCCTTACCGACAAGGGAATCCCGGTCGTAATCGGTGAATTCGGTACTTCTGACTATGGCAACACAGAGGCAAGAGTTGACTGGGCAGAGTACTATCTCACATGGACCAAGAAGCTGGGTATTCCCTGCGTATTGTGGGATAACGACGCTGTAGGCAATTCGGATGCGAGCGAATGTCACACCTACATCAACCGTGATACTTATGAATGGTATGAAGGCGGCGGTGCTGTTGTTGATGCAATGGTATCTGTTATGAATGACAGCTCCATCGTATGGGACTCCGAGGAACACGCTCCTACATATGAGCATGCTGATCTGAGCACAGGTGAAGTGCTTTGGGAAGGCAGCAAGACATTTTCAGCTACAGCAAACAATATCTCTGTAACAGCTGATCAGATCACAGCTGGTGAGATCGCAGTTCAGTTCACAGGCACTGTTCCCACAATGGCGCTCATGGACAGCGTATGGGGCAACTGGACAGAGATCAATCCGTATGATGTTGATGAAGAAAATGGTATTGCGTACTATGACAGCGATGATATCGTAAAGGCATGGGGCGGCGATGCTTCTACAATTGCGACCATGACCTTCAAGGTTACATCCGGTGAATGTACAAACACAAAGGTTGTAGCGTTAAGTGCAGCAACCATCGGTACAGGCACACAGCCGACTGAAACAACTGCAACCACAACCGGCACAACAACCACAACTGCAAAGACTACCGATACAATAGCAACCACAACTGCTACCTCTGACAGCGGCGAACAGCCGGCAACAGGCAAGGCTTATACCATCGAAGATGGTACGGTTTACAAGTACGAGGAAATGGATGCAGACAACCGTATGATCGGTTGGCTGTACACTGACTTCGGCATTGCTGAGGGTGAAAAGGTGCTTCAGGTAGATGTCAGCATTTCTTCTATTGCGTCCTCCATCGGTACATGGCAAGGTGCGTTCGGTTCTTCTACTACAGTAGACCCTGATTACTGGACCATGACGGATCAGATGGAAGAATCCTTCGACACCAAGAAGGGGACGATCTCATGGGTACTGGATGCTGCTACCTCCGAAATTATCGACCCGACAAGTCCTGAGGCAAATGTGAAGTTCGGTATCTGGTGGATCGATTGTAATGCATTCAAGGTAGATTCCGTTACGATCTATACAGACGGCGAGGGCGGCGATGTAACCACAACAGAACCGACTGAGACAACTGTGACCACTACAACAACGACAACAACAACAACTGAAACCACCACTGTTACCACAACAACTACATCTGGTGGTGAAGAAGGCGGCGTTTACACCAAGGAAATCGGTGACACGTACACCTATTCTGATATGGATGCAGACAACCGTATGATCGGCTTCAAGTATGAAGATTTCGGCATCGGCGCAGATGAAACTGTAACCCGTGTGGAAATTACCATTTCTTCTATCGGTTCCAAGATCGGTAAATGGCAGGGTGCTTTCGGCTCTTCTACCATTGTAGAGCCGGATTACTGGACCATGACGGATCAGATGGAGCAGACCATTGACAGTAAGACTGGTACAATTGTTTGGGAAGTGGACGAAGCAACTGCTGCAATTATCCAGACCCAGTACGGCGGCGAAGTGAAATTCGGTGTATGGTGGATCGACTGCGATACCTTCAAGATCGACTCTGTTGCGATCTATACTGATAATGCCGGAGATTATACAACTGTATCTACAACAGCAACTACAACAATGGATACAGCGGTTTCTACCACTCAGACAACAACTTCTACAACAGCAACTACTACAACCGCCACTTCCACAACCAAGGTTCCGGAAGGTGAGGTAATGGTTGGCGATGTAAACCTGGATGGTAAGATCTCCGTACAGGATATCATTCTGCTGAGCAAGTATGTTGCCAAGAAGGCAGACCTGAACGAAGCACAGCAGAAGGCAGCTGAGTGCTGTACCGATGGTACGATCGATAACAATGACATTGTTACTTTGATGGCATATGTTGTTGAATATGTGGATACACTTCCGCAGGCAAGCGTTCCGTCTGTAAGCTAAGTTCTGAAACGGCACGGGATTTCGCCGTTTGCGATCCAAGAAGTCCCGACAACACAACACACACATACAATGCTTTTGCCGCTGTGCTTCTGGTGCAGCGGCGTTTTTTTGCATTCCGGATTCTATTCAGAAGGTGACCGTTCAAGAAGATCATGTCCGTCTGTTTTACATTTGTCTATCTCTTTCCGCACTGCCTTTACCAGAAAAAAACGCCGCCGATATCCCGGCAGCGATTACAGTTGATTGTTATTCTCCCAAAGCATTCAGATGCAGCGGTACCGTAGGGGAATCTGAATACCAACCAGATAACCCATGGTATGGAGTGTATCAGGGATTACCTGAAATCCGTCCTTGTAAAAAGCTCCGATTCGATTCACATATAATGGCGGCTTCTGATTTTACATGGCATTTTTCAAGTGTAAGTGCCCTCGATGGATTAACAAGCATAAAAACAAAAAACCACGCAGTCACGATTTACTCGCAACTGCGTGGTTTTCATGGTCTGAGTGACGGGACTTGAACCCACGGCCTCTACCACCCCAAAGTGATGACAGGCTTTTCTGCTTTTGTTTTATCCTATTGAATATTACGAAATACTGCGATATTTTGTGATTTAAGCTATCGTATTCTATCGCCTTTTGCAGTGCCTTGAACGATGCTTAGTGCCCTCATAGTGCCCTCAAAATGTATACCTGGGTATACAAAATATAAGGAGCTGGGCTACCAGAATTTTGAGGAGTATTGTGAGCAAACTCTCGAAATTAAGCGCAATCACGCATATAAGTACATATCAATCGTCGAACGTCTCGGAGAAGATTTTGTATCCTCGAGGATACAAAATGCAGGCGTAAATAAACTCTACCTGCTCCGGAAATACGTACCGCAACCTTTACAAACTCGTTATCTATCTTGAATTCTTTTACATATTCTACAGAGCCGTTTTTGGGATTTGTGCGTATGTAGTCCGGAGAATCCAGAATAGCAGGAATATGATCGCCATATTTTTCATAATCAGCCGGATGCTTTGACTTCATATGTGCAATATTGCTTTCACCCAGATAAATAGGTGTACCAGGTTCAACAGATAGACCAAGTTTTGTTATGATGTTTGATTGAAATGTACTGACCTGCTGTGCTGCCATTCTACTGACCTTCTTCCTGCTCTGGCACATATTCCATAATATCGCCTGGCTGACATTCAAGTACTTTGCACAGCTTTGCAATAGAACGGTGATCAAGTCCGCCTGTTTCATGTCTGAGGGCGGTTAAGGTTCCTTGACCTATAAGCTTTTCATTTCGGATTCGTGTAGTGTTCCAGCCCTTTTCTTTTAGCAGCTGAATCTCTGGGGTTTATCTTGTATAACTTCTTGTACGGAATTGACGGCGGCAGAAAGACTTGGGAATAGGAGGTGAAATAGTCTATGAATGTACTCTCAGGTATTCTCTGTCTGGCAGGCTTCGCAGCTCTTTGGTACTGGCTTATAAGACCGAGCAGGAGGCGGAACCGTGAGCCTCTGGAGCTTCTGACAGTACGTGAGCACATAGATCAGATGCAGGCACTCAGGCAGCGTCTGGACATCATAGAGGACCTTCTGACAGAGCTGGAGACCTGTTCTCCTGATACCAGAGCAAAGGGCTTCCGGCTTACATGGACGCCCAGAACAGGCGGTCAGAATATTACATATGACTTTCTTGCAGACGGTGTGAACAGGGTTACAGCTGACCTCATACAGACAGCACGGAATGAACGTGAGCTGCTGCGTTCGCTCCTGCTCCGTGAGATGCGGAATTACCCGACCTGTAGTAACGCAAACAGTAACGCAAACAGTGTGGTTCAGAGTGGGGAGGGGAGTACATGCAGGAAGTAAAACACTGTAAGCGGTGCGGCTGTGTGATTGCTCTGGAAGCAGATTCAGACTATTACAGCTATATCCGAATCAAGTATTGTGATCCATGTGCAGCAGGAAATGGAGCAGATCCGTCTGGAAAACGGAGGCATTCCGGAGGATATGATGCGGACGGAGCGTGTAACCGATGAGCGCACCGAGTAACATCTATTGGGCGGACCGTCAGGCGCAGCTTGCAGCCGGCTTGGCAAAGGATGAGAAGCGGCTGTATGCGAAATTCTCCGCTTACTATGAGCGGGAAGCCGCACGCCTTGACAAGGAGATTGCCGCCTTTTACGCTCAATACGGAGAAAACAACATCATTGAGTACCGGCAGCTTTTGCAGTCGCTTTCTGATGCAGACAGACAGCTGCTCATAGAGCGTATGGACAAGTTCGCAGAGAAGTATCCGGAGTATGCGCACCTGCTCCCGGTCCGTGAAAGCATCTATAAGCTGAATCGCCTGGAAGGGCTGAGACAATCCATTGCTATGCAGCAGCTGGAAATGGGTGCATACGAGCAGCAGCAGGCTCAGGAGTTCTTCGTAAAACAGTCTCAGCGTTTTGCAAATGGTGCAGCTGAGATGATGGGATACGGCAGCAGTTTCTATTCTATTGACAGCGACATGGTAAAAATGGCTGTGGGAAATCCCTGGTGCAGCGGAAAAAACTTCTCGGAGCGCATCTGGGACAACCGCACGAAGCTCACACAAACCTTGCAAGCAGAAATCGTTAACGGTATTATTCGTGGCGATGATTATCACACAACCAGCCATATCTTACAAGGAAGGTTCAAGGCTGTTTCCAAAAGCAACATTGAACGTCTGGTATTTACGGAAGATACTTACCTGCAGAACGAATCTGCCATGAATGTATTTGCAAATGATCCTGATTTTGAAGAATACACCTTCATGGCAAGAAAAAAAGCAAATCCCTGTGATCTGTGCAAAGCTCTGTCCGGCAAGACATTCCGCATCGAAGAACGTAAGCCGGGAGAGAATTTTCCTCCTATGCATCCTTGGTGCGGATGTACGTTTACTATTCCGCAACTTGATATCCGTAAGGTACTGGAAAATAGGCGGAAACATGCGGCAGAACAGCAGAAATCTACTGCAATCCCGTTGACAGATTTGAGGGAACATGGTATAATGAAATCAAAGGATCCGCTGCGGATCAGCATGCAGTTTTTTGGGAAAAATCAAAACATTGAAAAGTTGAATGACGCGCAGCTGAAAAAGTCAATTCGTTCATGGAAAGCAGGAATTGAACTTCACAAGGATAAAATTGCGAA
Source organism: Ruminococcus sp. (assembly GCA_017480865.1). Lineage (GTDB taxonomy): Bacteria > Bacillota > Clostridia > Oscillospirales > Ruminococcaceae > Ruminococcus_C. Next base: position 10,729 of record JAFURN010000097.1, read on the forward strand.
TCCTAAAAAATACTATCCAGATTGGGATACATTTGATCCCAGATATCAGGATGGAAATGTCCATCATTGGGAAAAGGAAATCAGTAATTTTGAAACGGATATCCAAAGAGCAAGAGCGGAATTGAGGAAGAGAGGGATTGCAGATGAATAATGAAGAAATGTTAAAGGCTTTTATAGTCGATTTTATGAGTGAAATCACTGAGCGAAAGGCAGAAGCTGAAACAGAAATGCGAGAGGAACGCAGTGATCTTTTCAAAAGCGGACGTGCGCTTGCATACAATGAAGTTTTTGAAATTCTGCAGAACAGACTTGACATCTATGATATTAAAATAGAAAACGATTAAGCGTACCATTGTGGTGCGCTTTTCTTATACCCAAAAACAGAAAGGAAGTGATAATATGAATTTCGGACAGGCACTTGAAGCTCTGAAGCAGGGCAAAAAGGTGGCACGTACAGGCTGGAACGGTAAAGGAATGTTTCTGTATCTCACAGGAGGCAGCATTGTCCCGTTTGAGAAGCTCACAGGAAATGCAAAAGCATATGTGAACGAGGAAAATACTGGTCTTAGCGATGCTTGCATTTGCCCACATATCGACATGAAAGCAGCTGATGGAACTATTGTTGTCGGCTGGCTTGCAAGTCAGGCAGACATGCTCGTTGAGGACTGGACAATCGTAGAATAAAAGGGCATCCGCAAGGGTGCTTTTTTCATGCCCCGACTATGGGTTAAAACTGGCGGAGGGCGGAAAAACAAGAACAAATATGGCCTGTGGGAATGGTAGTTCTTCATATCTAAAACAAGCGATTTCTGAAACGGAAGTCGCTGTTTTTATACCCAAAATCTCAAAAAGGAGGTTTTTTGAAATGCAGTTGCTGTTTTTCCATGCAACCTACTGTCCCCCGTGTAAGGGAATGGAAACGGTTGCAAGGCAGTACGCAGAGGAAACCGGAATTCCGCTGTATACCTTCCGTGCGGATGATGTGTACGGCGGTAATGAAATGGCACAGCAGCACGGGGTCAAACGTCTGCCCTGCTTGATTCTGGCAGATGATGCCGGAACGGAACTGACACGTACGGAGGCAGTCCACACGCTGGAAACGCTCCGTGCAGCATTTAACGATTCTATGAGAGGAGGAAATCGCAATGAATGAGGAAACAACAAAGGATGCTGCTCAGGAGGGCGTACAGCAGCCTGAAAACGGCGCAAGTACTGCATCTGAGAATGAATCCCGGACAGGAAACAACGCCCCTCAGCTGACCGCAGAGAACGTCTCAGAGATGATTCAGGCTGCACTGAAAGATTTCGGCCAGCAGCAGGAAGCGGCAAAGTCGGAAGCGGAGAAGCTCGCAGGCATGAACGAGCAGCAGCGTGCGGAGTATCAGCGTGACAGCTATAGGGATGAGCTGGAGAAGCTGAGAGCTCAGCTTGCTCTCGGAGAGATGCAGAAGACAGCACGCAGCATCCTGGCGCAGCAGAATATCCACCTGCCGGACGCACTGCTTGTAACGCTGGTAGCAGCGGATGCAGAAACGACAAAGACCAATGTAGACGCTTTTGTAGCACTGTACACACAAGCTGTGGAAGACGGCGTAAAAGCACGTCTGAAGGGTGCGCCTCCCAAAACCGGCAAGACTACCGGCGCACGTATGACCAAGGAGCAGATTTTTGCAATCAAGAATGACGACGAACGTCTGAAGGCGATTCAGACGAACATGGATCTGTTTGACTAAGAAAGGATGATTTATTATGGCAGAAACCAATCTGACAGTAACCGGCGATTTTGCCAAGGCGCAGAGTATTGACTTTGTGAATCAGTTTAATGGCGGCCTGGCCAAACTCATGGAACTGCTGGGTATTACCAGACGCACACCCATGGCAAACGGCAGCCTGATCAAGACCTACAAGAGTACCACAACCCTGGCAGACGGCAATGTGGCAGAGGGCGAGACTATTCCGCTGTCTAAGGTTGAGAGTGTGCCTGCTAAGACCTATGAATTGGTTTTCCAGAAGTACCGCCGTGCGGTATCGGCAGAAGCAATCCAGAGACACGGCTTTGATCAGGCGGTGACCGATGCGGATCGAAAGCTGCTCAGAGAGATCCAGAGTGGTATCCGCAAGAAGCTGATCACCTTCCTCGGCGGCGGTACAGCTACCGCAACCGGTATCGGTCTCCAGGCAGCTGTGGCGCAAGCATGGGGTAAGCTTCAGGTGCTGTTTGAGGATGATTCCGCCGGCGACCCGATCATGATCGTCAATCCGATGGATGTTTCCGACTACATCGGCAGCGCCAACATCACCACACAGAATGCATTCGGCATGCGCTTTTTTGAGGCGTTTACCAACGTTAAGATGCTCACCAATTCCAACGTCCCGCAGGGTACATTTTATGCGACTGTTGCGGACAATTTGAATATTGCCTATCCTACGATCAGCGGCGGTGAACTGGGTAAGGCGTTCAGCTTCACTACAGACGATACTGGTCTGGTGGGCATTACCCATACGCCCAAGACTGACAATCTGACCTATGAAACCACTATTCTGACGGGTCCGACCATCTTTGCAGAGCGCCTGGACGGCGTTGTAGTTGGTACGATCGAATGACGGTATGCAGGAGGTACAGTGTGATGAAAGAAACCATTTGTACCGCTCTGGGAGCGCTGGGCAGTGTGATTGCCGGATTCTTCGGAGGATGGGACGCATCAATCATTACCCTGATCGTGTTTATGGGCATAGACTATATTACAGGGCTGA
>JAFURN010000098.1 GCA_017480865.1 Ruminococcus sp.
CAGACCAACCCCCTGGCAGAACTGACCCACAAGCGTCGTCTGTCTGCCCTGGGCCCTGGCGGTCTTTCCCGTGACCGTGCAGGTTTCGAAGTTCGTGACGTTCACTACAGCCACTACGGCCGTATGTGTCCCATCGAAACTCCCGAAGGTCCCAACATCGGTCTGATCTCCTACCTGGCAACCTTTGCCCGTATCAATGAATACGGCTTTATCGAGGCTCCCTACCGCCGTGTGGACAAGACAACAGGCGTTGTAACAGACCAGGTTGTTTATATGACTGCGGATATGGAGGATAACTATATCGTAGCACAGGCGAATGAACCGCTCACGGAAGAGCATACGTTCGCAAATGATAAGGTTGCGGCACGCTTCCGTGACCAGATCCTTGAAGTCGAAAAGGATAAGATCGACTTCATGGACGTTTCCCCGAAGATGGTAGTTTCTGTTGCTACCTCTATGATTCCGTTCCTGGAAAACGACGACGCAAACCGTGCGCTGATGGGTTCCAACATGCAGCGTCAGGCTGTGCCGCTGCTGCGTACCGAACGTCCTTTCGTTGGTACCGGTATGGAATACAAGGCTGCGGTTGACTCCGGTGTCTGCATCCTGTCTGAGACAGACGGTGTTGTTACCTCTGTCTGCGCAGATGAGATCGTTGTTACAGATGCAAATGAAAAGGAATACAGCTACAGACTCTCCAAGTTCACACGTTCCAACCAGGGTACCTGTATCAACCAGAAGCCCATTGTAAATCTGGGCGATGCTGTAACCAAGGGTCAGGTGCTGGCAGATGGTCCGGCAACTGCGGACGGTGAGATTTCTCTGGGTAAGAACGCCCTCATCGGCTTCATGACCTGGGAGGGCTATAACTACGAGGACGCTGTTCTCCTGAATGAAAGACTGGTTCGTGAGGATGTATTCACCTCCGTTCACATTGAAGAATATGAAATCGAATGCCGTGATACCAAGCTGGGTCCGGAAGAGATCACCCGTGATATTCCGAACGTAGGTGAAGACGCTCTGAAGGATCTGGATGAGGATGGTATCATCCGTATCGGTGCTGAGGTTCATGCCGGCGATATCCTCGTTGGTAAGGTAACGCCCAAGGGCGAGACAGAACTGACCGCAGAGGAAAGACTGCTGCGTGCGATCTTCGGTGAAAAGGCAAGAGAAGTCCGTGACAACTCCCTGAAGGTACCGCACGGTGAAGCGGGTATCATCGTTGATGTCAAGATCTTCACCCGTGAAAACTGCGATGAACTGAGCGCAGGCGTAAACAAGCTGGTTCGCTGCTATATCGCTCAGAAGCGTAAGATCTCCATCGGTGACAAGATGGCGGGCCGTCACGGTAACAAGGGTGTCGTTTCCCGTATCCTGCCGGAAGAGGATATGCCGTTCCTGCCGGATGGCACTCCGCTGGATATCGTACTGAACCCCCTGGGCGTACCGTCCCGTATGAACATCGGACAGGTTCTGGAGGTACATCTGGGTATGGCAGCCAAGGCTCTGGGCTGGCACATCATGACACCTGTATTCGACGGCGCACACGAAGATGACATCCGTGCATGCTTCCGCGAAGCAAATGAACGCAATGCAGCACACCGTGAGGATGAATTCCACCTGAATCCGATGGATAAGGTGATCAACCCCAAGGCTCTGGAAATGAACGAGGACGGTAAGTTCACATTGTATGACGGACGTACCGGCGAGAAGTTTGACAACCGTGTAACAGTTGGTTACATGTACTACCTCAAGCTTCACCACCTGGTTGATGATAAGATCCACGCTCGTTCCGTTGGTCCGTACGCACTGGTAACCCAGCAGCCTCTGGGCGGTAAGGCGCAGTTCGGCGGTCAGCGTTTCGGTGAGATGGAAGTCTGGGCACTGGAGGCTTACGGTGCTGCTTATACACTTCAGGAAATCCTGACTGTAAAATCTGACGATACGGTAGGCCGTGTCAACACCTATGAAGCAATCGTTAAGGGTCAGAACGTTCCGAAGCCGGGTATTCCGGAATCCTTCAAGGTTCTGATCAAGGAACTCCAGTCCCTGGGTCTTGATATCCGTGTACTGGACCGCAATCAGGAAGAGATCGACCTGAAGGCAACCTTCGACGATGATGACAGCCTGATTCCGCAGCCTGTTGCTTATGCGGATGAGGATACTGCCGACACCGCTTTTTATGATGAGCTGACAGAAGACATGGAAAATGCTGGTCTCTCCTTTGAAGACCCCGATGCGGGCGAGGAGGATGACAGTCTGTTGGGCGGCGATGACGACGACATGATGTTCAGCCTGGACATGGATGATGACGACTTGATCTGATGATAAAACCTGCCGGAATGCGGGAGTTACAAGCTTCCGCATCATCCGCTTAACCATACATTCAATCTGTTTAATTTTCAGGAGGTAGCGGTTTGGAATTTAATACATTTGAATCCATTAAAATTGGTCTGGCATCTCCGGAACGCATCCGGGAATGGTCTTATGGTGCTGTAGAGCGTCCGGAAACCATCAACTATCGTACACAGAAGCCGGAGCGTGACGGTCTGTACTGCGAACGCATCTTCGGTCCGACAAAGGACTGGGAATGTCACTGCGGTAAGTTCAAGAAGATCCGCTTCAAGGGCAAGGTCTGCGATCGCTGCGGCGTTGAGGTAACCCGTGCGAAGGTTCGTCGTGAGCGTATGGGTCACATCGAACTGGCTGCTCCCGTTTCCCACATCTGGTACTTCAAGGGTACTCCCTCCCGTATCGGTCAGATGCTGGAAATCTCCCAGAAGCGTCTGGAAGAGGTCCTTTACTTTACAAAATATATCGTTCTTGATCCGGGTAATACCGAACTGTTCAAGAAGCAGCTGCTTACCGAGAAGGAATATATTTCCTTCCGTGAAAAATACGGCGATGAATTCAGAGCATCCATGGGTGCTGAGGCAATCTATGAACTGCTGAAGGAAATCGACCTGGATCAGCTTTCTGCTGAACTGAAGGAGGAACTGGTTGACCTGTCCTCCGGTCAGAAGCGTCTGAAGCTGCTGAAGCGTCTGGATATTGTAGAAGCATTCCGTCTCTCCGGCAACCGTCCGGAATGGATGATTCTCACAGCTGTTCCGGTAATCCCGCCGGATCTCCGTCCGATGGTTATGCTGGACGGCGGACGTTATGCAACATCCGACCTGAATGATCTCTATCGCCGTGTGATCAACCGTAATAACCGTCTTAAGAGAATGCTGGAACTGGAAGCTCCGGATATCATTGTCCGCAACGAAAAGAGAATGCTCCAGGAAGCAGTTGACGCTTTGATCGACAACGGCCGTCACGGCAGACCGGTCACCGGTCCCAACAACCGTGCGCTCAAGTCCCTGTCTGATATGCTGAAGGGTAAGCAGGGCCGTTTCCGTCAGAACCTGCTGGGTAAGCGTGTTGACTACTCCGGACGTTCTGTTATCGTAGTAGGTCCTGAACTGAAGATGTATCAGTGCGGTCTGCCTAAGGAAATGGCACTGGAACTGTTCAAGCCCTTCGTACTCAAGAGACTGGTAGATACCAAGGTGATTCAGAACATCAAGAGTGCCCGTAAGAAGGTAGACCATGCGTCTCCCGAGGTATGGGATGCACTGGAGGATGTTATCAAGGATCATCCGGTTCTGCTGAACCGTGCTCCCACACTGCACCGTCTGGGTATCCAGGCTTTCGAACCGATTCTCGTTGAGGGTCGTGCCCTGAAGCTGCACCCGCTGGTATGCTCTGCGTTCAACGCTGACTTCGACGGTGACCAGATGGCGGTTCATCTGCCGCTGTCCGCAGAAGCACAGGCTGAGGCTCGTTTCCTCATGCTGGCTGCTAACAACCTGCTCAAGCCCTCCGACGGACGTCCCGTTGCTGTACCGACACAGGACATGGTTCTGGGTTCCTATTACCTGACTATGGAAAAGATCGGCGAAAAGGGCGAAGGCAAGGTATTCCGTGACATCGATGAAGCCCTCATGGCTTATAATGAAGGCGATGTTTCCATTCATGCAAGAATCAAGGTCCGCATTACAAAGGATATCGGCGACAAGAAGGTCTCCAAGATCATCGATTGTACAGTAGGACGTCTGATTTTCAACGCAAATATTCCCCAGAACCTGGGCTATGTAGACCGTACCAATTCCGATCATCAGTTCGATCTGGAAGTTTCCTTCCTGGTTGGCAAGAAGCAGCTGGGTCAGATCATCGACCGCTGCATCAAGATCCACGGCACAGCTACTACCTCCGAGGTTCTCGATAAAATTAAGGCGACCGGCTTTAAGTATTCCACAAGAGCTGCGATCACCGTTGCTGTATGCGATGCGGAGATTCCGAAGCAGAAGAAGGAAATCATCGATTCTGCGGACAATAAGATCGCTGACATCAATATGCAGTATGAATACGGCTATATCTCCGCTGCGGAAAAGTCTGCACGCTTCGTACAGATCTGGAACAAGGCAACTGACGATGTTACAACCGCTCTGAAGAACGGTCTCGACCAGTACAACCCCATCTTCATGATGGCGGACTCCGGTGCCCGTGGTAGTATGAGCCAGATCCGTCAGCTGGCTGGTATGCGTGGTCTGATCGCCAATACCTCCGGTGCGACGATCGAAATGCCGATTCGTTCCAACTACCGTGAAGGTCTGAACATTCTGGAATACTTCATCTCCTCCCGTGGTGCCCGTAAGGGTCTGGCGGATACTGCGCTGCGTACTGCTGACTCCGGTTACCTGACAAGACGTCTCGTTGACGTATCTCAGGAGGTTATCATCCGTGAGAATGACTGTCTCGCAACCGATGGTCTGATCGTATCGGAAATCCGCAACGGCAATGAACTCATCGAAAAGCTGGCTGACCGTCTGGCAGGACGTTTCCTCGTAGACGATCTGAAGGATCCGGCAACCGGCGAGATCATGATCTCCAAGAACAAGATGCTGACCGATTCGGATGCTGCAAAGATCACAGAGGCTGGCATTGAATCTGTAAAGATCCGCTCTGTACTGACATGCTGTGCAAAGCAGGGTGTTTGTGCGAAGTGCTATGGTATGAACCTGGCAAACGGCAACCTGGTATCTGTTGGTGAAACAGTTGGTGTTATCGCTGCACAGTCCATCGGTGAACCGGGTACACAGCTGACCATGCGTACCTTCCATACCGGCGGTATCGCTTCTGCGGAAGATATTACACAGGGTCTGCCTCGTGTAGAAGAACTGTTCGAAAGCCGTCATCCGAAGAGTGCTGCCATCCTGACACGCATCAGCGGTGTGGTTCACATCGAGGAGATCAAGACTGCACGTACCATCTACGTGACCAACACGGAAACCGGCGAATCTGAATCCTATCCGATCCACTACAGCCTGAAGATTCGTGTTCGTGAAGGCGAGGAGATCGAAAAGGGTACACGTCTCACAGAAGGTAACATTTATCCGGGCGATATCCTGAGCATTCTGGGCGTAGATGCCGTTCAGGACTATATCATCAAGGAAGTTCAGAAGGTTTACCGTCTCCAGGGTGTAGATATCAACGACAAGCACATCGAGGTTATCGTTCGTCAGATGCTCCGCAAGATCAAGATCGAGGATTCCGGCAGCAGCTATCTGCTCCCCGGCACACTCATTGATAAGAAGAAGGTCAACGATATCAACGCTGAAATTCAGCAGCGTATTGATAATGGCGAAACAGATCTGTCCTTTGTATCGGTATCCCCGGTACTCCAGGGTATCACAAAGGCTGCATCCAGCTCCGACAGCTTCCTGTCTGCTGCATCCTTCCAGGAAACCACAAAGGCACTTTCCGATGCTGCGATCCGCGGCAAGAGCGACTATCTGTATGGTCTGAAGGAAAATGTTATCATCGGTAAGCTGCTCCCGGCAGGTACCGGTATGGAGGTTTACAACAACGTGAAGATTGCAAAGAGTGAGAGTTATCTCGAACAGCATACAGCTGCACCTTCTGCAAACATTCCCACATTGAACTAAACAAAATGACAGCACTGCTTCCGGGCGGTGCTGTCTTTGTATCTGAGAGGTGATTTTGTGAAAGGTAAAATTTATGCTCTTTTATGCTGCATGATGCTGATGCTCAGCTGTCCGACAGGAGCGGCATCGGCGGAGACAACAACGCCGGTACAGGAGATCGTACAGGAAACGGAGGAGGAGGAACCCTCTAAAGCGATGAAAATCGTGCAGTTTCTGGCGATCTTCACCGTGGCGATGGGAGTGACGGCATACATTGTGGTACGTCCGAAGCTGAAGCTGCTGAAGGAAGCGAAGAAAAAATAGGAGTTCAAGGGAGGCATTGCGGTTTATCGCACAAACTGCCGAAGGCAGAAAGGCGGTCAAGCTGGCTCCAGCTTGCCGGGTCCAGGGCGGGCAGCCCTGGTCGCTCTCCGCAGAGAGCGAAACTCTCCTTACTTAAAATTACGCACACGTTTCATTCAGCGAAACTAAATTCCGCATTATAAAAGAGGTACAATTTCAAGTAAGCACATCCAGGAAGTCATGTTACAGCATGAAACAAAGATTATATGCGGAATTTGAGACATAGCAGGAGAGAAGCACGAAGTGCAAGAATCCTGCGGATGGTACGAGCCTTGCTCCACAAGGATAATCAGTGGAGGAATTACAGCCAGAATCTGAATGTCTGTGTAAAGTCCTGTTTTTTTAGATTCATCTTACCCGCACTGCAAGGGTTTTCTTCTCTTGGATCAACTTTATTCGTGCCATCCGCAAAAATTGGTCGCTTTGCGACCGCTTTTCTGCCTTCGGCAGTCAGAACCATTACAAAAAGGGCTGATGCAATCTCTGCCTTGCATCAGCCCTTTCTTCTTATTCTACCCTCTTGCGAATCACAGACCCCGCCGGAAACTCCGTTTTACAGGGAAACTGCATCTTCATCATTGCATGGTTCGCTGTTTCAATCTGCTCACCATCACCGTTATACAACTGACCATTCAGCGCAACCTCCACCGGAGGCTGACCGGGCGCCAGAATCTCAATTACATCCTCTGCAAAAAAACGGTTTCTCTGTGTCGCATAAACCATACCGTCTCTGCATGCATCCACCATACCAATGACATCCGAACGGCGGACATAGCTGTTATCCTCATACCGCTGGCAATCCTTCGGATGTCCAAAGAAAAATCCAGTACAATAGTCACGGTGACTTACGTGATAAACCTCATCATGTACCCACTGGGGTAAGGGCTTTCCTTCCCGATAGGCATCCACTGCCGCACGATACGCATTGGCAACAACAGACACATAATACGCCGACTTCGCTCTGCCCTCGATTTTCAGACTGGATACGCCTGCCTCAACCAGCTCCGGAATGTAATCGATCATACACAGATCCTTGGCATTCATGATATACGTGCCGGAATCGTCCTCCTCCACCGGGAAAAACTGTCCCGGTCGCGTCTCTTCCATAAGATGATACTTCCAGCGGCAAGGCTGCGCACATGCACCGCGGTTTGCATCCCGTCCTGTCAGATACGCCGAAAGCAGACATCTTCCCGAAAAGGAAACACACATCGCTCCATGCACAAAGGCTTCAATCTCCATATCCTCCGGAATGTTCCGCCGGATCTCTGCAATATCCCGGAGCGAAAGCTCACGTGCCAGCACCACTCTCCGCACACCCAGTTCGTAGAGCATATTGGCGGTTGCATAGTTGACAATCCCTGTCTGGGTAGACATGTGAATTTCCATATCAGGCGCATATTTCCGCACCATGGACAGCAGCCCCAGATCGGCTATGATAACCGCATCTACGCCGGCTGCCTGCGCCTCTGCCAGAAAGGCAGGAAACGCATGCAATTCCGGATTTCTCGGAAGCGTATTACAGGTCAGATATACACGCACACCTCTCGAATGAGCAAGTGCAACTGCCTCTGCAAGCTGTTCGCCGCTGAAATTCGCAGGTGCTGCACGCATAGTGAACTGCTTTCCGCCCAGATATACTGCATCTGCACCAAAGTCCAGTGCTGCCTTGAGACGTTCTGCATCTCCTGCAGGCACCAGCACTTCAGGATATTTTCTTTCTGCGGTTACCATATATTGTCAATCACCACCTGTGTTGTTGTAGCGGTCTGAGCCGGAGCCGTACCCACACTTGTGCCAACACCTACCACAATATCCTCACCGGACTGCTGCGGCAGCGTTACCATCGGCTCTGTTGCAACATACTGATTACCCTCTACGCGCTCGATCCATGCCTCATGCTCAGACAGCGTTTTAGAGAAATAGGTCTCACCTGTATTCAGGTTTGAGTAGAAGTAGAAATAATCGGTAGATGCCGGATACAGTGCTGCCTGAATGGCGTCATATCCCGGGTTAGAGATGGCACCTGCGGGCAGTCCATCGCATTCGTATGTATTATAACCACTGAACATTTCCTCATCATAGGAGGAAATATGCGGCTTGATCACATCCTCAACATAGTTGATGGTCGGGTCAGACTGAAGCTTCGGATAGGTTTCAGAATTGTTCATACGATTCCAGAAAACCGAGGAAATTCGGGACATCTGATCCAAAGAGCCTGCCTCCATCTGAATGATCGATGCAAGCGTCAGCGTCTCATCCAGGGAGATTCCCAGTTCCTCCATACGTGCATAATCACGATCTGTGATCTTACTGTTGAAGTTACGCAGAATCTTCTGACAAACCAGGTCCACATCCATATCCTGATAGAACTGGTAGGTATCCGGGAAGAGATAACCCTCCATCTTATAGAATTTACCGGTTGTGAAGCTGGGCAGATGGCTTTCAAAAGCAAAATCAAACCGTGCCTCATTGAAATATTCGATGAATTCATCTGCATCACAGACACCCTGCTCCTCCAGCCGCTCAGCAGCCTCTACCAGCGTGATGCCCTCCTGGAATGCAATGTCTACCACATCTGCACTGCCCAGTGACGGAGATGCCAGATTCTCGAAAATCGTATCATATGCCATGTCGGGTCGCAGTTCATGATCACCTGCGGTAAAGTTCACATCCTTGCCGCTCATGCCGGCAAAAATCGTAAACACCTTGGGATAGGTGATGATACCTTCTGCCTCCAGGATCTCTGCGATCTCTTCTGTATCTGCACCCTGCGGAATGGTGACGATCTTTGTGGTATTATTATTATTGATACCCAGAATATCCCGTCCATATGTAATGATCAGCACAGCAAGCAGAATGGAAACGCCCAGAATCAGGATCGTCATGATAATCGAGCGAAGGGCGCGCAGTCCCTTTCTTCTTTTCTTTTTCTTGCTGCGGCTGGCATTTACCTTCCGCTGATGGATCTGTGTCTGACTGATACCGTCCAGATCTTCGTACAGTGCCTCCTCCTCCGGTGTGCGGATGCGGCTTGTAGGCGCTGCAGCTTCAAAATACGGCTTTGCCTTCACCGATGCCTGAACCGCCTTGTGTATTGTTGTTTTTTCCTCAACAGGAATCGGATCCGTCTGCATCGGGGGTTCCTGTACCGCTTCTTTCTGGAACGGTGTCTCCTCCGACACTTCCTGCAGCGGCACTGCGTTGGATGCTTCCTCCTGCGCCGGTTCAGCAGCGTGAGAGATCACCGGCTCCTTCCGGACTTCCCTTTTCGGCAGTGCATCCAGCGAGGTTTCCCTCAGGATCTGCTCAAGCAGTGCCTCCTCCTGATTCTGTTTTTTGTTCTCCATTTCGTACCTCCACCATATTTTCCGTAATCAAGCCCCATAAACGCTGGTCGGTATCCTCTTCCGGTACGGCATCCACCACAAACCGTTCTGCACCATATCCCACTGCACAAATAAAGGGATGCTTCTGAAGAAACCGGTCATAGTATCCGCCCCCGTATCCCAGTCTTGCACCCTTCCGGTCAAAGGCAAGTCCCGGCACCAGACAAACAACATTTCCTCCTGTCAGTCTGACCTCCGGACAAGTATCCTTTGGCTCCGGGATGTCATACATCCCAGGCACGCAATCACTGAAATCCTTTATCACATAAAACTGCATCCGATGCCCGGACAGACATTTCGGAACCGCAGTCACCTTTCCATCTGCCCATGCACGGCGCAGAATGGCTCTCGTATCGGGTTCCTCTCCCACAGAAAGAAACGTCAGCAGGAGCTCTGCCTTCCGGTACAGCTCCGATGCAAAAAACTGTTCCTGCATAGCGCTGTCCAGTGCTGCCTTCTCCTGCGGAGGAATTGCTTTTCTCCGCTGCTGCATTTCTCTTCGGAGCGCCTTCTTTGCCGCTGTCAGCAAGGCTGCCTGATCACTTTGCATCATCACAAAGAATGGCACTGCGAATCTGCGCACTGACATCCTTGCCGCAGAGGACTGCGATCAGTTCCAGACCGAAGTCAACTGCAACACCTGCACCTCTTGCCGTTGTGATATTTCCATCAGTTACAACGCCCTCCGATGCGATTTCCGCACCGCTGAGTTCCTGCTCAAAGCCTGTATAGCAGACAGCACGCTTGCCGTCAAGCAGTCCCTTATGTCCCAGAACAGACGGTGCAGCGCAGATCGCACCCATAGGAATGCCCTTCTCTGCACAGTAGTCAATGGCAGCCTGCACCACAGGAGATGCCTCCTCATTCAGCGTACCCGGCATACCGCCCGGCAGAACGATCATCTCCGTACCATCAAAGGCAATCAGTTCCTCCTGGGTGATATCTGCGGTTACAGGAATGTTATGTGCGCCCATTACCACCTTGCCGGTAACGCCGACCGTGATCACCTTCTTGCCGGCACGGCGCAGCAAATCGATGGGAGCAATTGCTTCTACCTCTTCAAAGCCGTCAGCCAGAAAAACATAAATCATAACTCAGATCTCCTTTATAATAATATCTCAGGATGCGCAAATTCGCATCTGTATTTTGTCAGCAAAAACGCCGGATAATAGGACTGCTTTGCCTTCCGCAGACCTTCTATCCCAAGGTCCTCTTCCCGGTTGATATACCGGAATCCCTTTGCGAAATGCTCTGTAAACGCCTGCGTCAATGCGGTATAGGCTCCATGGTAAGAGGTATCCGCTTTTTCGATATGCGTTACAAAGGTATCGCTGCACAAGGGCTCTCCAATCGAAAAGCCTGCCAGATTCCCATTCACACGCAGTACACCGCCGCAGAGTCCCAGTTCCTCAAAATGCGTGAAATACGTGTGTATGGCAAACTGCTCGATCACGCTGGAATCATCAGTATATCCATGCTTTTCATTATAAAACTGCGCACTCATTGTGATACATGCATCCATATCCTCTGCCGTCAGTTCCGAAAAGCTGTAATTTTCATATTCACGCCGGAAGCGCATGAGATGATTGCGCTTTTTGTGATACTTTTTTCCGGCAAGCCCGATCAGATCCTTCGTCTCATAAATATAGTCAAAGCCATCCGGATAAGGCTCTGCTGTGAAGTGCATTCCTGCAATCTCCCGCAGAACCGGAAGCGTCTGTTCGGTCACACCGGAAATCCGCAGCGGATGTCCCAGGGAAATGGCTGTTTCCGCCATTTCGCGAAGCACATCCCGCAAATCACCGCTTCCGGACGGATAAATAAAAATCGGAACACCGTCCTCAGCAGCAAAGGAGGCACAGATATAAAAATCCTTGTACTGTGCGATCCGTGTATCCGCTGCACGCCGCCATGCAAGATTATTGGCAAAGGAATATTCGCAGCCTCTGAAATCCGATGCCCGGAGTGCCTTCTGCACCCAGTCCCGATCGGAAAGCTGCAAAACCCGGAATTGCAGCATTATGCAATCACCTCTCTGAACAGCCCGAGCAGTTCCTCATGAATGGATTCGACAGAACGGATGTGTTCCCCATCGGAACAATCTACGACCTTCCAGCCCATTTTCTCTGCCGCATATGCTGCACTGATCCGGCACTGCTGCAAATAGGCAAGGTCCGATTCGTGGATATCCTTTTTCTCTGCATCCCCATCATAGCGATTCATCAGCAGCTTCTGAGAAACCTCCAGCGGCAGGCTGAGAAGAATCACGCAGTCCGGCTTCGGCAGCCCGAGCTTGTTGTATTCGTAATCCTCAAGCCATGCAAGATATGCATCCCATTCCTCCTTTGGAAGCTTCCCCATCTGATGGATGGCATTGGATGTGGTATAGCGGCTTGCGAGGATCACTTCTCCTCTCTGGTATGCCTCCTCCCAGTAAAGCTTATAGCTGGCAATTCTGTCCACTGCATAAAAGCTGGATGCCGCATAGGCATTCACTCCGCCAGGAACATCGGAGAAATCTCCGCCCAGATACATCTTTACCAGAGCCGCAGAGGGCTTGTCATATTCAGGAAAGCTTACCGGCTGCATGGGAATTCCCATTGCACGAAGCTTTCTCGTCATGATTTCAAACTGTGTGGATTTTCCGCAGCCGTCAATGCCGTCCAGTACGATCAGCTTACCATTACTCACTGCGCATCACCTCAAACCTCTCACGGACCTCCTTCGCCTTGCCGCAGGACATCTTCCCCTCCGTACAGGAACCGCAGCAGCAGGAGGGTCCTGCCGTACGGAACAGCGCAGGAGCCGCCTTACAGCAAAGACGAAGCATTTCCGTTGCCACAGCACGGATCTCCCACTGGGCACGGCTGCAGCAGCGCAGACGGAAAAAGTTCCGCAGACTCCGCACATTCATAGTCATGACCATCTTCGTCTCGCAGGCATTGGGCAGCACAAAACGTGCATCCTCGATCGCCATTTTTTCTGCCTTGGACTTTGCAGCCTTTTCACTCAGTCCCTGTTCCAGAAGCTGGGGAATATACCTCGCCTGCAAACGGTCTGCAAGGTCATGATAAGCCTTGATTGCATCATCCATAGATTTCTGATAAATCGCAGCCGCCTCTGCATCCTCGGCAATCGCAGGAGGTGTGATGAATTCAAAGTGATTCATCTTCACATAACGCTGACTCTGCACGGAAAAGGATGCAATACGGTGACGGGTGATCTGCGCCAGAAGAGAGCGGGAAACACCCTCGATGCCGAAGGTAAAGGTCACATGCTCCACGGGACTTTCATGTCCGAACCCTGCCAGCATATCCACAAACTGCTCAGCACGTTCCTCAGACATATTCTCCATCAGGGTGTCCACGCCGCTGTCGGAATAGCACAGCTTTGCTGCGGCTGCAACAGTCTTTTCGGGCAGCGGTGTATGGGTGATCAGGGTTACGTTCACATCAAGTCCTCCAGTCAAAATAATCTCCCTTTATTGTACCATTTTACGAGCCTTCTGTCAAGGCGGACTGTATGAAACAAATACAAAAGGGATGCCCCGCAGGACATCCCTTAAATGTTTGCTTTTGCAAATTAGTCAGCTACGTACGGCAGCAGTGCTACGTGACGAGCTCTCTTGATTGCAGAGGTCAGCTCACGCTGATGATAAGCGCAGGTGCTGGTCACTCTTCTCGGCAGAATCTTTGCACGTTCGGTCATGCACTTCTTCAGCTTTGCAATATCCTTGTAATCGATTCTGTCTGCACGGTCTGCACAGAACATGCAAACCTTCTTACGAGAACGCTTGTTGTTTCTCGGTGCTCTCTCTCTTTCCATGATAATATCCTCCTATCTGCCCTGTCGGCATTTTTGAGTTTAGAACGGAACCTCGCCATCACTGAGGATCTCTTCGAAATCTCCCAGGTCACCCAGCTGTACGGACGGCTGCGGTGCCGCCTGCTGCGGTGCGGGTGCAGCGGCTGCTGCCGGCTGCGCATAACTCGGCTGCTGATAAGCTGCCTGATAACCGCCGTTATTCGGCGCATATCCGGTATTGTTATTCTGACCGGAATTTCTGCTCTCGCAGAAATGAACATTATCCGCCTGAACGTCCATGGTATAATGCTTTACACCGTTCTGATCGGTCCAGTCATTGTTCCGCAGACTTCCCTCAACGGCAATCATATTGCCCTTGCGGAAGTAACGGTTTACGAATTCAGCGGTCTGTCTCCAGCAGGTAACATTGATAAAATCCGCTTCACGCTCGCCTGTCTGCTTATTCGCAAACGGACGGTTCACTGCAATACGGATTCTACAGGATGAAACACCGCTCTGTGTCTGGCGGAATTCAGGATCCGCACACAGTCTGCCCATCAAAATAACCTTATTCATTCAGCACCGGTTCCTTTCTGTAAATTTCTGTTTTACTTATGCGGCAACGGTTACCAGGAACCGCAGTACGCCATCGGTGATGTTCAGTACACGCTCCAGTTCTGCCGGGAAATCCGGTGCAGATGTGAATGTGTACAGTGCATAGTAGCCATCCGGCTCGTCGTTGATCGGGTATGCCAGCTTACGCTTGCCCCATTCATCAACGTTCTCCAGTGTTGCGTTCTTCTCGATCTTACGCTGGAACTTTGCCACCAGATCCTTAACAGCTTCCTCACCATTTGCCAGGCTGTATACAGCCATCAGCTCGTACTTTTCAGTCTTCTTTGCCATTTCAATACACCTCCTTTTGGATTTCGTCTGCGCATAGCGCAAACAAGGATAACATATCTATTTTACCATGCCTGTCCTTGTTTGTCAAGCCTTTTTCTCAATATTTTTCGCTGAAATTTGCACAAAAATACAGGCTGCTGCACCGTACAGAACCGGTACAGCAGCCATTCTGCTTTCTCATTCCGCCAAAAGCTGATCCCCAACTGAAACAGCCGGGGATCTTCTCTTTTACAAAAACATCAGAATATAGGTAAATGCGGCTGTCAGCACAAATTCCGCCAGAATCGCCAGCAGCACATAACCGAAATGCGCACCGCCTGCAATGCGGATGCGGGACTGGACATCCATGAGGCTTCGCTCATCTGCCCGCACCTTCTGAATCTTCTTCACCGCATGGCGGTAGTACAGGAAATTCGCAAAAAGGAACAGCAGAATATGCATCACCAGCGTCACATAGCTGCATATGGAATCCGCCCAGTAAAGCGCATCGTAATGAGCATTGATCGACTCCGCAAGGGTACTGAACCGATCCGCCACAATATTATAGGCTTCGCCAAGCGCACCGCTCGTCTGCATATACAGCATGGATGCAACTGCTTCCGCCTGATACGCCATGGAGATCAATACACCCGGAATACTCAGCAAAAATGTTACGAGGATACACAAAATCATCGGCAGCCACATTTTCCGGTAGGCAAAATACAGCTCCGGAAAGAGAACACATACAAAATTCGGCGCAAGCTTACGCTTCTGTTCGTGGAAATATTTGAATCTCGGAAGATGATACATAACATTCTTGCCAATAAAATCAGCAGCATCCCGGAGCGTCACACCGCCCAGATCCATATCAGGATTGTCACGGGGGCGTTCCTCCGGCAGCACACCCAGACGCTGCCTCCAGTCCGCAGCATCATCGTCACGGTACATGCCCGAAAATCCGCCGAAAGCCCCATCACTTTCGCTGCGGTCACGCATGGAGCAGCCGCACTGGGTACAGAAGAGACCACCCGGCTCATTCTTGCTGCCGCAATTGGGGCAAACGACCTCCTCTGTATGCACCTGCTGCTCTGCGGCAGACTCGGGACGTGTCCAGCTTTCGCCGCTTTCATGAAGCGCTGTATTGATACAATGACCGTGGGCATTCCAGCAGTCTCTGTGATAGGGCGTGCCGCATTCCGGGCAGACTACGATATCATCGTCAGGTTCAAATTCATTTCTGCACGCAATACAGGTGCAGTTTTTATAATCAGCCATAACGCAATTTTCCTTTCTATGCCTTATTTTTTTATTATACCACATTTTCTCTGCGATTTCAACCATTTCCGGGAAAGCTTTTCACATTCCCGCAGTCTCTGCATTTTCTACAGATTCCATCTGCCTTGCTTCCTTCTCAGTCGGCAACTTCTACAAAATTCCAAAAATCATTTGCACTGTACGAAAATTTGTAGTATAATTATATTATGGTATTTTGCGCATAAAATGTAATGACGTTCTGTAGAAAGGAAATTCTATATGGTATTATTAGACGAACTGCGTGTTGCAATGTGTGACCATCGTGCAGATATGAAAGAATTATACGATGTGCTGGGCATGGAAGCTGCTAAGACACGTTACAGCGATCTCCAGGCGCAGGTTGCTGCGGATGGCTTCTGGGATGATCTGGAAAATTCTCAGAAGGTGCTTCAGGAGTCCAAGGCACTGGAAAACAAGATCGCACAGTATAACAAGATGAACGACAGTCTGGAGGACCTGATCACCTTTATTGAGCTGTCCATCGAAGAAGGCGAAACGGAGAGCAATCCGGAGATCAATGCTGATGCTGACGCTTTTGAAAAGCAGCTGGAGGAAATGCGTCTTGCTTCTCTGCTGACAGGTGAATACGACCGTTCCAATGCCATTCTGACCTTCCATGCTGGTGCTGGAGGTACAGAGGCACAGGACTGGGCAGAAATGCTCTATCGTATGTACAATCGCTGGGCAGAACGTCACAACTTCAAGGTGACGACCCTCGACTATCTGGACGGCGATGAAGCAGGCCTCAAGAGCGCATCCATCCTCATTGAAGGTGAAAACGCTTACGGCTTTCTCAAGTCTGAATCGGGTGTACATCGTCTGGTGCGTGTATCTCCCTTCGACTCCTCCGGCAGACGTCACACCTCCTTCTCCGCACTGGAGGTTATGCCGGAAATCGATGACAATATGGAGGTTGACATCCGTCCTGAGGACGTGAAGATGGACGTATTCCGTGCAAGCGGTGCAGGCGGTCAGCACATCAACAAGACCAGTTCTGCGGTACGTCTGACACATATTCCGACTGGTATTGTTGTAGCTTGCCAGACCCAGAGAAGCCAGTTCCAGAACAAGGATTTTGCTTACAAGATGCTCAAGGCGAAGCTGGTTGAGATCAAGGAAAGAGAACATCTGGACAAGATCGCGGACATCAAGGGTGTACAGAAGGAAATTGCATGGGGTGCGCAGATCCGCTCCTATGTATTCATGCCCTATACACTGGCGAAGGACCACCGCAGCGGCTTTGAAAACGGCAACATCCAGGCGGTTATGGACGGCGATCTGGATGGCTTCATCAACGCTTATCTGAAGGGACTGAACAGCGGCACGCTGACCCGGTAAAATCTGAAAATCGGGAAATAATTTGTCAAATAAAGACATGTATGCGGGCGAGCAATGCTCGCCCCTACAATTGCGCTGAATTGCGTGAGAATGTAGGGGCGACCATTGGTCGCCCGCTGTCTGGTTTCATGCAAAAAAGGAAAGGGACGCTTTTTACAGCGTCCCTTTCGTTTTGGAGTATGTGTATCATTCTGACAGTTGGTTAGTCCAGTTCAATGATCTGATCACCGACCCTGATCGCAGCAATGGTAGTAGGATCCAGAGGTGTTATGTATTCGATCTGGATCTGCACTTCTCTTCTTCCGCCTGTACGGCTGACGCCATAATTGGTAAGACACTCCACTTCCTCGCCGTCCTTTGTAATGACAGAGACAGGATTTCGTTCAATCGCATACTGATGGGCAGCTGTCTCCGTACCGCGCAGCATCGTATAGAAACAGGACACCTCTGCCTGTTCAAGAAACAGGCAGGCATTTACGCCCAGCGGCTGAATTTCTTTTTTCAGAATATCATCCACATAATATGTAATGACCTTTGCTTTTTTCGCAATATCAACAGAGAATGCTGCATGACACACATCGCTGTCAGCGATCTGGAAATTCTCCTTATCTGCACGGGAATGGTCGGCAAATCCCATTGTAATTTCAACCGAGTCTCCCTTCAGTGCTTCGTCCAGGAAAATCGATTCATAGATAATGACAGAACCGTCCTCCTGCAAATGACTGGAGGATTCCGCATAATAGGAATTCGTCTCCCTGCCCTCGCTTTCAATGGAAAGATATTCATAGTACTGATACAGCTGCTCTGCACAGATGCCGTCCTCCTCTGCTGTCGTATAGCGAATTGCAATATACAGATTTCTGCCGTCACAAACTGCACCAATGGGTTCGAACTTATCCGCATTCCAACCAGTTGCAGTAAAGCCGTTCAGTTCGGATATGTACTCCTCTGTCAATGCGAAAACTTCCTCACGCTGCGCCGTCACCTCAGCAGACTCACCTTCCCACTCGGGCACGTAGAAAAAGCCTGACAGCCAGCTTCTGTCCTGAATTGCGGAAGCCGTCACCGTACCCAGCAGTGCGACACACAGACAGGCTGCCGCAGCTGCAAGCATAAAGCTGCGCTTTTTCTTCGTTTTCATTGTAATGGGCTTCTGCTCCGAAGCTTCTGCTGCCTTGCGGAGAATTTCCTGCTCACAGGCTTCGGACATTCTGATATGCGCCATCATGTTCCGATATGTGTTTTTCTCCATAATAAAACCCTCCTTGCTGTTCCAGTTGTTTTTTGAGTTTCTTCCGTCCCCGTTCCAGCTGCGTCTGTATGGTGGATTCCTTCCGCCCGGTAATCGCTGAGATCTCCCGTACGGAATAATCCTCATAATAGTACAGCAGGATCACCACACGATATTTCTCCGGCAAGGAGAAGACTGCATGATACAGCTTGCTTTCCTCCACACTCGCGGAGGTCATGGAATCCGGCATCTGCTCGGGCATTTCGCTCCGCTGACGCTGCCAGAACGATTTTTTCAGATTGCAGCAGGCATTCAGCGTCACACGAATCAGCCACGCCTTTTCCGACTCTGCATCGGGAAAAGGCTGCTCCCGCAGATAGAGCTTGAGAAACGTTTCCTGGGAAATGTCCTCTGCATCCGCTGTACTGTGCAAATATGTATAGGCAATACGGTATACCATATCTTTGTATCGGGTCAGTTTGTCTTTTAATTCCTCCTGTTTCATCCTGCTCCCTCCTTGTCACCTTCTGAAGCGCTTCACCCATAAAACAATTGAAGAGGGTGAAATATCTCACTTTTCGGAATTTTTTCTCATTTTTTACTATGTATCGCCGATTCCCCGGCGGAATCGGCTTTGCCTTTACACCTTTTGCGGTGAATAATAGACTCTGAGATAAATCTCCCTGATCTCACGCATCAGAGGATAACGTGGATTTGCACCCGTGCACTGGTCGTCAAATGCCTGCTTCGTCATTTCATCAAGGGTTCTGAGGAAATCCTCTTCCTTTATACCATACGCCTGTACACTGTCACGGATACCTACAAGCCTGCGCAGATCATCAATCTTTGCAAGCAGCCCCTCAAACAGTGCGTCCTCCGTATCACCCGTTACTCCCACATACCGTGCGCATTCGCAGTAACGTGCCATGGCATTAGGAAAGGCGTACTGGGAAAAGGTTCCCATCTTCACCGGCGCAGGCGATACATTGAACCGCATGATCTCCGTGATCAGCAAGGCATTTGCCACACCATGCGGCAGATGGTGAAACGCACCCAGCTTATGCGCCATAGAGTGACAAAGTCCCAGAAAGGCATTGGCAAATGCCATGCCTGCCATCGTTGCCGCATGCGCCATCTTCTCACGGGATACAGGATCCGTACCATCCTCATAGCATGCCGGCAGATAGAGAAAAATATTCCGGAGTGCCTGCAAAGCAAGTCCGTCTGTATAGTCCGTTGCCATTACGGATGCGTAAGCCTCCAGCGCATGCGTCAGCGCATCAATACCCGATGCTGCCGTCAGACCCTTGGGCTGTGACATCATCAGGTCCGTATCCACGATCGCCATATGCGGCATCAGGGCATAATCCGCAAGGGGATGCTTCGTGCCGTCTGATTCATCCGTAATCACAGCAAAGGGCGTTACCTCAGAGCCGGTACCGGAGGATGTAGGAACAGCAACGAAAATCGACTGATTTCCCATCTCCGGGAAGGGAGAGATCCGCTTCCGGATATCGGCAAACCGCATGGACATATCTGCAAAATCCGTTTCGGGATGCTCATACAGTACCCACATGATTTTTGCAGCATCCATAGCGGAACCGCCGCCGATCGCAAGGATCACATCGGGAGAAAAATCACGCATCTGCACCGCTCCCGCTTTTGCGCTGGAAAGCGTCGGGTCAGGCTCTACATCGGAATATACCTGATAGGGAATGTCCATTTCGTGCAGCCGGTCTGTCACGCAGGATATCATGCCGCTTTGAAAAAGAAAGGAATCTGTTACCACAAATACACGCTTCGCATGGTACACGTCACGCAGCTCCCGGAGGGCAACCGGCAGACAGCCTCGCTTGAAATACACCTTGGGCGGTGTGCGGAACCAGAGCATATTCTCCCTTCTTTCTGCGACAATTTTGATATTCAGAAGATGCTTCACACCCACATTTTCCGAAACGGAATTGCCGCCCCATGAGCCGCATCCCAGCGTCAGAGAGGGTGTAAGATTAAAGTTGTAGAGATCTCCGATACCGCCATGAGAGGAAGGTGTATTCACCACGATCCGGCAAGCCTTCATCCGGTGAGAAAACTGACGAAGCTGCTCCTGCCCGTGAACTGTATCCACAAAGAGGGAGGCTGTATGACCATAGCCGCCGTCCCGGATGAGACGATCCGCCTGATTCATAGCATCATCAAAGCTTTCTGCACGGTACAGTGCCAGCACAGGAGAAAGCTTCTCATGAGCAAACGGCTCCTGAGGCGTCGGGTCTGTCACCTCGCCCACCAGAACCTTGGTATCCGAGGGGACACTCAGTCCAGCCAGAGAAGCAATTTTCGCAGCCGTCTGTCCCACGACTGCACCATTCAACACACCATCCTTCAGCAGGATGCTGCGTACCGCCTGCGTTTCCGTCTCGGAAAGGATCCGGCATCCGCGCAGACGCATTTCCGCTTTCACTGCATCATAAATCTCCGTTTGTACGATTGCGGCCTGTTCCGAGGCACAGATCATGCCATTATCAAAGGTCTTGGAATGAATGATGGAACTGACTGCCATGCGGATATCTGCGGATTTTTCAATCACCGCAGGAACATTGCCGGCACCCACACCCAGTGCAGGCTTTCCGCTGGAATAGGCAGCCTTCACCATGCCGGGGCCGCCTGTAGCAAGGATCATATCCGCTGCCTGCATCAGTGCATTTGTGGTTTCCAGAGAAGGCTCCTCCACCCAGCCGATGATATGCTCCGGTGCACCGGCTTCAATCGCCGCCTGCCGCATAATTTTCGCAGCCTCTATGGTGCATTTTTTTGCCCGGGGATGGGGCGAGAGCATCACAGCGTTCCGGGTTTTCAGGCAAAGCAGAATCTTGAAAATCGCCGTAGAAGTGGGATTGGTCGTGGGAATTACCGCTGCAATGACGCCGATCGGCTCAGCGATCTGCACCGTACCGAAGGAATCATCCTTTGCGATCACACCGCAAGTTTTCGTATTCTTATACGCATTGTAGATATATTCCGCTGCATAGTGATTTTTGATCACCTTATCCTCCACAACACCCATGCCTGTTTCTGCAACCGCCATTTCCGCAAGAGGAATCCTCGCACGATTTGCCGCAATCGCTGCACGGCGGAAGATCTCGTCCACCTGTTCCTGAGAATATGCCGCATATTTCTGCTGAGCAGCCTTCATTTTCCGAAGCTGCTCCCTGAGCCTTGTGTTTGCATCCATTTGGTTTTCTCCTCTCCGATTTTTGTAAAAGGAGGATTTCCTTTGACAAAATTCTTGCGCTGCCTTTGCTATAATGGATAGCAGGCGGTGATACTTATGCATACCATCTACCTTGACGTACTGCTCATTCTGAACCTGTACGTAAACTGGCTTCTGCTGCGAGGCACGGCAAAGCTTACCCATTCCCGGCTTTCCGGGGGACGCTGTCTTCTGGCAGCCTTTGCCGGGAGTCTTACTGCTCTGACCATTCTTCTGCCTGCCCTGCCGGGCATTTTCACGCTTCTTGTAAAGCTGCTGACAGCTATGATTCCTGTGGGGTCTGCCTGGGGAATGCGCCGTCAGAGAATCTTCTGGCGCAATCTCACAGTCTTTCTGTGCCTCAGCTTTGCCTTTGCCGGTGTAATGGTTGCACTTTGCACCCTGTCCGATACCAATCTGCTCATATGGAGCGGCAGCTGCATCTATCTACATTTTTCGCTGACTGCACTGATTTTATGCACGGCAATTTCCTATTTTCTGCTTCGGCTTGTGGGATATCTGCGCCTGCGGGCCCATCACACCCATGATTCCTATGAGATCATCATTCGTGTCGGTGCGCATATTGCCATGCAGACCGGACTTGCGGATACAGGCAACAGCCTTGCAGACTGCTTCACGGGAAAGCCGGTTATCATTTTCGGGAGAAATGCCCTCCGGACAATACCGGAGCTGTCTCAGCCGGAGCAGCTTCCTCACTTCCGCAGACTGCCCTATTCTACCATTGCCGCCGATGGTATGCTGCCTGTTTTCTGCCCGGATGAAGTCATCATCCGCAACCTCAGCAGCGGACGCTCCCGCACAGTGGATGCCCTTGTGGGTTATGTTCCCCATCAGACCGCCGCCGTATTCAATCCGAACCTGCTACATGTACTTTGAAAGGAGAAACTATGTGCCTCTGGAAATCGCTCACAAACCAGATCCAAAAGATACTCATTCACTTATTGCCGCCCTGCCATGTGGATTACATTCACGGAACAGATACCCTGCCGCCGCCCCTGACCGGTGCCGAAGAACAGACCGTCTTTCAGGAACTCATGCAGGGGGATGCACAGGCACGGGATACCCTCATCGTACACAATCTGCGTCTTGTGGTCTACATTGCAAAGAAGTTTGAATCTACAGGAATCGGCATAGAGGATCTGATCTCCATCGGCAGCATCGGACTGATCAAAGCGGTAAATACCTTCTGTCCGGAAAAGAAGATCAAGCTTGCTACATATGCCTCACGCTGTATCGAAAATGAGATCCTCATGTTTCTGCGAAAGGCTTCCCAGTACCGGAGCGAGGTCTCTATTGACGAGCCGCTGAACATCGACTGGGACGGAAACGAACTGCTTCTTTCCGATATTCTTGGTACCGATGAAGACATCGTCAGCCGGGGCGTGGAAACCGAAGCCGAGCGCACGATGCTCCGGGATGCCGTATCCGGGCTGGAGGGACGGGAACGTGAAATTATGGAACTGCGGTTCGGATTCCTGGACGGGCAGGAGCGCACCCAGAAAGAGGTCGCACAGGCAATCGGCATCTCCCAGTCCTACATCTCCCGGCTTGAGAAAAAGATCATCCGAAAGCTTCGCACAAAGCTCGAAGCGTTTTAAATGCAAAAAGGTCCGGACCATTCCAGTCCGGACCTTCTCTATTTTATTTTACTATATTCGGACTCCGTGATTATCCGATCTGAGCATCCGGGCCCAGAACCTTCTCCAGACGTACCAGATACTTCAGCAGCATCGTTACATCGGCACCATTGATGGCATTGTCATATACGCAGTTTGCATTTTCCTTCTGCTGCGCATTGAAGTCCAGTGCCTTTGCAATATACTTGTTCAAGTATACTACGTCAACCAGAGAAACCTCGCCATCCAGGTTTGTATCACCATACAGCGCATTCAGTGTCGGGTCGAATGTAGTTGTAGTCGTTGTAGTCGTTGTTGTGGTTGTTGTGGTTGTCGTTGTTGTGGTAACAGCCTCTTCAACAACAACCTTGACCTGCTTCACCTGTCCCTCCGGAGAGAGTACAGTAATTACAGTCATACCCGGAGCAACTGCTACTACCTTACCGTCCTTGTCAACTGTAACAACCTTGTTGTTGCCGCTTGTGAATGCACAGCCTTCGATGTTCGGCTTCAGAGTTTCCTCATCGCCTACTACCATGTTCAGGGAACCCGGTTCTACAGTCAGCGGATCCTCATACTTGAACATATCCTTCTTAGCTGCATTGTTCTCATCATCTGTTGTGTAGTACAGTGTAATATTCTCAACGGATACATCGGTAACCTCTTCACCCTTCAGACCTGCATAATACAGACCGATCTGGAATGCATCGCCTTCCTGTTCGGTGCTGACATAGTTTGTGCCATGACCTGTGAACTTACCGCTTTCCTTATCCTGAACCATACCAGTTGCAACGCCGCCCGGCATGATCCAGATAAACTTGTACTCGCCCTTTGTGTCATCCTTGCTTACCAGATAAAGACCTGTTCCCTTTGCCTCAGACGGAGAATTGTCCAGCTGGAACCAGTAATCACTTGTTGCCTTGGAACACTTCTCGATTACATTGGTACCCAGACCCAGCAGCATTTCATTGACCGGGCTTGCGGACTTCAGTGTGAATTCGATACCGTAAACGTCAGCGGTTGTCTCATACTTCTCGCCTTCCGGATTTACCAGATCGAAATCTGCATACTTAAACTTCACACCGTCTGATGTCAGCTTGGTGCTGCTATAGCTGTTGGAAGCCTTGCCCTGATACGGGAATGTAATGGATTCTGTATAGGTCAGTGCTGCGCTTGTCATATCGAGAGAAGTCAGAGGTGTGTATTCATCAGCCTCAACCTCACCATACCACAGCTGGAAGGAGATCTGGTCAGATTCCTTGGAGGTCTTTGTATAAGGCTTAACCTCTGCCGGAACGTCCCATGTTACCTGTACATAGTCGCCGAAATTCTGCTCAGTCAGATTCTTACCGCTGCCGACTTCTACACCGAATGCAACCGGCTCCTCATCAGGATGTGCTGCATTGTAAGCATCGATACCATCCTGTGTTTCCTTCATTGCCTCAGCGCCCATATCGTTGTACCAGTAGCTGGCATTCTTATCTGCCTTCAGACCAGCCTGGTTCTTTGTCCACTCTGTATCTGCCGGGGACATACCCTCTACGTTCAGACCGCCGCCGTACATAACACGTGTTACATTGGTGCCTGCTTCTGCGCGCATGGTAACTGTCAGGGATTCGATGGTGATTTCAGAACCAGCAGATGTAGCCGGATACAGACCAAAGTCACTGTAGTAGAACTTGTGGCTGTTCAGCGGGAGACCTTCCTTACGGATATCAGCCTCAGGCTTCTGAACCGGAACACCGGTTACCGGATCTGTTGTCTTATAAGCATCCTCACTGTAGTCCTTGCCTTCCGGGCTGGGCGTCAGTGTGATCGGAACATTGCCGTATGCCTCAGCATAGTACTTCTGGAGATCATCGATCTTTCTGGTATAAGTAGAAGTAATGGTAGCTGTACCATCACCGTTATCCTTGAATACAGATGTACCGCTCTCTGTGTTTTCTGTGTAATAGCCAACGCTGCCGGTATTCTCTGCGCCAACAGCAATCGGTTCACCCTTACTGGTATCAGTTGTACCGTTTACAGTAATAGATTCCAGTGTGATCGGAATCTGAATACCGTTGATATCCTCTGTATAGCAGTTCTGGAATTCCAGATGCTTTTCACCATATGTATCATCATAACCGATATCAACACCGCTCAGATCCAGAACCAATGAGAATTCCGTCGCATACGGAGTGCATGTTGCACCTGTCTCACTTATGTTTGCCCACCACGGCTCTTCCGCCAATGAAATACCCATGTAGTATGCAAACTGTGCAACCGGACTCTCTGCACTCAGGTTGAACTGGAGACTTGTAATGCCGCTTTCAGCAAATGACTTGATGTCCTCTGAAGCGTAAGTCACATCATCCTTGTTCTCAATAATAGGATTTCCGTTTTCGTCCTTTACAACGTTTCCATCTGCATCCTTCTTCTGAACCGGAATCGCCAGTTCCTTGCCGATCGTGACAGTTGTACCAGCCGCATCCGCTTCCAGAGTTGCTGTTGTCAGCATGCTTGTTGAAACAGCGGTCGAAGTCATCAGCATAGACGCACCAATCAACAGGGCGCCGAGTCTTTTGCCGAATCTTCTCATAATAATCATCTTCCTTTCCCATTCTTTTTTACTAAATTAGTTTACGTTTGAAAAATGATTCGTTCATTTTTACCGATAGGGTTATTATACCATACGAAGATTAACATTTCACGAACAAACCTTTAATAAACGTCCCATTGTTAAAAATCGGCGTAGATTTTTACCCCGTCAAATTTGTGCACCCTGTCTAAAAACACCATATTTGTTAAAATATAATTCGCAGAAGGGATGCATGGTTTGCAGTTCGTTCCCAGAAAAAGCACCTGATTTTACCATTTTCTTCATGAAAACTGCAGAATCCGCTTTTATTCACTCACCGGACCGATCGAAGCGGCGGCTTCATTGGATTCAGCCGTTTTTTCCGCCCTTGTGGCAGTTACGATCACCTTATAATCCCCCGATGCCCAGACATCATCGTATCGCTCAAAGCCGATGGTCGGTACCACTGAGAAGGACATGGACTCATCATTGGTCTGCTGGATACTCAGCAGGTCCACTGTAACAGAGATCTGCTTGGGGTCAAGCTGCTCAATGGATTCCTCATTGCCCACCACGGTAACGATCAGCTGCTCCGTTACCGCTGTATAGGTATAGGATGCAGAAGTGTTGATGATATTGATCTCGTTTACCACAAAATCCTTCTGAGCAAGCCCCTGGGATTCCAGCGACAGATTCACAGAACTGATATTGGAAAGGTTCTCATAGCCTTCCGGAACTGCCAGCGTATAATTCTTGGAGAAATCCAGTGTGATCTCACTGAGCGGAATCGTATCCAGTGTAAACTCATTCGTATCGATCAAGGATTTATCCGGAGCCGCAAGCGTTATCTTATTGGCAGAGAGTTCCAGACGCTGTCTCAGGAATTCCTCATTGAAGGTAGACGGAACGCCGCGCAGCTGGTAGGTAATATCCATCTCCTCGGTATACTGAACCGGAATATCCACAGTATACTGAATCGCCTCGTATTGCAGACCGGAATTTTCATCTGCCAGGATCACATTGCCGTTTGCATCGCAGAATTCCAGCTGCTCAGATACAAGCTTTGTTGCGGTACTGATCTGTGTGAGCGGTTCGATCAGAAGCGACGCATTCTTGATCTGACTCACGACCTGCGCGGGACCTGTCACATCCACGGTAGGCGGCGTCACCACAACGCCTGCATCCTTGATCATGCTGCCCTCTGCACTTTCCACATTCGTCAGGTTCGGAATGATATCCAGGGTCACAGTTTTGATTTTGTCAAACTTCGCATTCACCGAAGACGGTGTGATGGATTTGACTGTAAACTGTGTGCCGTTTGTGCTTTCCACAATGATTTCCAGATTCTTGGTACCTGCGGTTGTGATATTGGGGATCTCCGCATACGCCGTCAATGTTGTCGCATCCAGATTACCGACCTGAGAACGGTTTCCCTCGATCTGAACGGTGACCTCTTCCACATCGCAGCTGATCACACTGTAGCCGTCCGCTTCTGCTGCGGAACCGGTCAGATCCACCTGCAAAGGAACATTATGAATGGTGATCGGAGTGGTAGGGTAAATCGTAATGGAGATGACAAACCAAAGGATAATGGCAATTACCACAGAGAAAATGATCGTTGCCATGCGGCTTTCAAACATATGTGCAACAGGATGAAAGCTTCTCAGCCGTTCCAGATTCCACTTTTCACGGAAATCACTCATGCTTATCCCTGCCTTTCCTGTTCTTGATGGAGGAAATATGCTTGGTCGCCTTCATCAGCATAGAAGAATTATCCGGCTCGATCAGACGGCTTTCCAGCAGTTCCTTCAGCCGTTCTCTTGTAAAGCCGCTTGTAAGCTGACCGTCCTCTGCAACTGAGATCGAGCCTGTCTCCTCAGAAACGACAATGACAATGGCATCCGAATTCTCACTCATACCGATGGCTGCACGGTGACGGGAGCCAAGCTTCTTATTGACCAGTTCCTCCTTCTGCGGCTTGGGCAGAAAGCAGGCTGCTGCCATGATCATGCCCTCGCGCATAATGACAGCGCCGTCATGGAGCGGTGTTTTCGGATAGAAGATATTCCCGAACAATTCCTTGCTGGGAGCCGCATTCATCACTGTACCATTGGCGATCTGCTCGCCCAGACGTGTCTGACGTTCCACTACGATCAATGCACCGGTATAGGTTGCAGACAATTCCACGCAGGAGTCACAGATCGCTTCAATCGCCTTTCCCCACATAGCAGCACCTTCTGCAGAAGAGCGGCTCAGTCCGATGTTCAGACCCCACCGGCTGTGACCGGCTTTTTCAAGTGCACGTCTCAGTTCCGGCTGGAACATGATCACCAGTGCAAGCAGTCCGATATCAAAGGCCTCTGACAACAGATATGTAATCGCCTTCATTTCCAGCCATGCAGCAATCACAAAGGCGATCACACACACGAGCAGACCCTTCATCAGCTGACCGGCACGTGTTTCCCGGACCATCTTCACTACTGCGTAAACGATATAGGACAGCAGCAGGATATCCAGAATATCCACCCATTCCGCTGTTTTGATCACGCTGAATATACTATCAATAAAATCTCTGAATGACAAGCTGCCCACCTCCGTTCTTCTCCTGGGATATTTTTATGTATGAGGGCATCCGCCCTCATCATACTGTATTTATTGTATCACATTTCAACAAATAAATTCAATACCCTTCACTTACTTTTTAGATTGCGGACATATTTTTTCAGTACGTTCACCAGAAGGCGGACCTCATTCTCCGTATTGAATACGGAGGGTGCAAAGCGCACGGTTCCCTCTGGTGTACCATTGTATTCATGAGCAAGGGGGGCACAGTGCAGACCTGCCCGCAGACAGAAGCCCTCCCGGCTGAGATGCTCCGCAACCGTTTCAGGCGGTACATCCTTTATATTAAAGGAAACGATGGGTACATAGGAGATCCCCGGCCTCCGGTACACGATCATCTCCGGAATTCCGGAGATACCGCTGAGAAAAATTCTGCACAGCCGTTCCTCATGGGCATGGACCGCAGGCAGTCCCTTCTGTTTCAGGAAAGCAAGACCTGCTCCCACAGACGCTGCGCCGATGATATTCTGGGTACCGCTTTCCAGCCGGTCCGGCAGAAAATCGGGCTGACTGGGACTTGCGGATGCGCTTCCCGTTCCGCCGTACATCAGCGGCTCCATAGGGAATTTGCAGTCTGTCAGCAGAAGACCCGTACCGGTCGTTCCGAACAGTCCCTTATGCCCTGCGGTACAGAGAATGGAGATGTGATCCTTCTCCAGCGAAACCGGCATGACACCGCACATCTGGGCACCGTCTGCAATGAGACAGATATTCTTTTCCTTACAGAGCGCACCAATGGCACGAATGGGAGTGATCTGTCCGGTGACATTGCTTGCCATGGTGAAGATGACTGCCTTGGTATTGGGACGGATGGCACGGCGGATGTTTTCCAATGTCATATCATCCGATGCGTCTGCCTCTGCAATGGTGCAGGTGATCACGCCTTTTTTCATGAGTGCAGCAACAGGACGATACACGGAGTTATGCTCCAGACTGCTGATGATCACATGATCGCCCTTTTCCAGAATACCGTGTATGGCGGTATTGAGGGCATGGGTACAATTGAGACAAAAAATGGTATTCTCCGGCTTTGCGTCAAAAAACTCCGCAGCTGCCTCACGTACGGCATAGACCATACGGGAGGTGCGTTCGGTGAGGATGTGCCCCCCTCTGCCGGCATTGCCACCATAGAGGAGCATCGCCTGAGAAACGGTATCACGGACATTCCGGGGCTTGGGGTAGGTCGTGGCTGCATTGTCGAAGTTGATCATCGCATATACCCCCGGACATTCTGCAAATGCTTATAGGGAACACCACCGGATGCCAATATATCAGAAATGCTCATGCAATCGCCGTCCACAATGAGAATATAGCCGCAGCCCTCCGCATCCATATTCGGATTTCTGCGGATCTGGCAGGAGTAGCCGTAGCCCTCGAGCAATCTCTGCGCCTTACGTGCATGAGTATCAGATTTTACAGATGCTTTGCATCCCGACATCATAAATCCCTCCTTTACTGTCAGGATACTACCATTATATTGAGATTGGTACATTCCTGTGACAGGGAAAACGGGACATGAATCAGAAAAAAGCTGCCGCACCAAAGTGCAGCAGCTTTTTTCCGGTATGACCAGGCCTGTAAGCCGGGTTCTGTCGTGTGTGACAATTTATCTAGACCTTGCGTCGCCGCAAGGTTCGAGCCGCCATTACGCATGATCCATCGGGCAAATGTTATGACCATACGTACCAATAGACGTTGCATCAGGTAAGGTTTACATAGCAGTACAGTCTCCTGCACTCTGGTGCGCTCTTACCGCACCTTTCCACCCTTACTCCCCGAAGGAAGCGGTATCTCTCTGTTGCACTGGCTCTAAGGTCGCCCTCGGCTGCCGTTAGCAGCTACCCTGCCCTGTGATGCCCGGACTTTCCTCATGGATCGCTCCACGCTGCCACACAGCCTGCTCATACCTATCTTATTTTACATGAGTTTTCCGCCGTTGTCAAGGTTTTTTTCTGAAAGGGAGTGGACAACTGCGTTGTTTATCCCCCCTACCTCCTCTCCAGGGAGGGAGATAAGTGCAGGGGACTTCGTTTCCTGCATCCCTGACAAAATGCGTTTATCCACGCATTTTGTCATTCCCTTCTGGAATACAGAAAAGCTTTATTTCAATTGATCCATCAGTCTTTCCCCCACATAAGTATACCGTTCCATACGCCAGAGACCGATTCCTTCTCCTTCGTAATCCAGCACCACATACACTGCATCGCCTTCTTCCAGAATATTATAGTCGCTCTGTGAAACAGGAACCTTCCGATTGCAGCCTTCCACATAAGCATAATATGAATTATGTCCGTGCCGTCCATGTACAGAATACAGTTCACTGACCGTGCCGGTTGTCATCCTCCATGCTTCATCATATGTTACATTCTGATGGCTGCGAAAGAGCATGCCGCCTGCGATACAGCCTATTACCAGAACCACAGCACCGATCAGGATGAATTCGCCGTCCGTAATCTTCAGCTTTTTCTTTGGATTCTCTTTTTTCTTCCGGATAATAACAGAAATGATTCCTGCAAAAAATATACAGACGGCTGCAATCGCAAAAAGAATCAGGAACACATAACCCTCCATATTCTCCCTATGGATCACCTCATAAACCATTTCGTCTGTCAGTTCGATTCGTTTACTGCCATTCATTCTGCAAATCTTTCCCCCACATAAGTATACCGTTCCATGCGCCAGAGACCGATTCCTTCTCCTTCGTAATCCAGCACCACATACACTGCATCGCCTTTTTCCAGAGATGTATACTCCCCTTCGGTAAGTTCTACAATCCGGTTGCAGCCCTCTACATAAGCATAGAAGCTTCTGCGATTTGATGCTGTCTCGTCTTGTTTCTCGTACAAGTCGCTGACTGTACCTGTAGTCAGCCGCCATTCCTTTTCGTTTCGTCTGTCGCAGTAATTTTCATATGCAATATAACCGATATTGAAGCCCGCAATGACACAAACCGCGATGGTGATCACACGGAACACTGCACGGCTCCGGTAGTCCGTTTCGCTTTCTTCCTCATTTTCCGCACGGCTCCATGGGAATCGGAACGTATACTCTTTTTTGTTTTGCTTTGGCTTCCAGACTGCTGTCACCGCCAGAAATACAGCCGCAAGAACAACCGCAAATATCAGCCCCGCAAAAAGCTCTGTATTCTTCTCATGAATGGCTTCATATATCATTGCATCGGTTAATTCTGTCAATTTATCCTTGCTCCTTATCCAGATACACCGGATCCAGCACCGTATCCAGTATATCATCTTCTCTCCACCTGCTTTCCAGCCACAAACCGTTCTGCATATCCTCCTTGGAAAAGCGGTACGCACCGGAACGGAACGCCTCCGCACGGCGAGGAAGCAGATCAGACTTTGCCAGACGCTCCGCAGGCTCTATGATTTTTTCCTGAATCGATGCTTTCAGCAGTTCAAACCTCTCATCATCCATCAGGCAGAGATTGCGCCTGTGCTGAAACGTTTTTAAATCGTACTTTCCATCAGCATTTAAAGCTGCATAGGAAATGAGATCCTTGCCTCTGCGGTCTGGGAACACAAGAGATCTGTCTTTTATATAAATATACGGGATAATTTCAAAATGCACCCAGCGTCCAGCTGTATTGCTGTGTGAACTCCGGAAACCCATTTGCAGCTGAATGGCACCGATCTTTTTCGTCAGCTTCGGAGATGAACGTGCGTAGCGAAAGCCCTGCTCCGAAAAATATGCGCCTAAATCATCACATACCGCCATGAATAACTCACGGCTTCGGTGAATTACATGATCGTATCGCAAAAAAGAATCCCCCTTCTGACTTTTTTATTATTATAACACATCTGCCTTCATTTGGCAAATACGAAAAAACCGCACGGATTTTTCCATGCGGTCTTGTTCATGGCTGCTTTGCAGCCATCCGGGGCTTCTCGCCCCAGACCCCCGACCGCTTTTTTTGAGAAAAAAGCGGCGCAAAAAAACTTTTCCTTCTATGCGCTCCTCAATTTTTACCCGTTCTCATAGCGTTCAGGATCGCCAGTACCGATACGCCTACATCTGCAAATACCGCAAGCTCCATGTTCGCATAGCCCAGTGCACTGAGAATCAGAACCGCACCCTTTACTGCAAGCGCAAATGCAATGTTCTGCTTGGCTATGCGCATGGTCTTTCTTGCGATCCGGATCGCAAGCACCAGCTTCGATGGCTTGTCGTCCATCAGAACCACATCCGCCGCTTCAATGGCTGCATCACTGCCCAGCGCACCCATTGCCGCGCCTGCGTCCGACTGTGCCAGTACCGGCGCATCGTTCATGCCATCGCCTACGAAAATCAGACTGCCGTTCTCGCCTAATTCTTCCTTCAGCCTCTGCATGTGCGCAACCTTATCTCCTGGAAGCAGTTCCGCAAATACCGCATCCAGTCCCAGCTGCTCCGCAATCGCTCCCCCGACTTCCCTCCGGTCACCGGTCAGCATCACGATCTTGTCTGCACCTGCGGCTCTCAGACCTTCCACAGTTTCTTCTGCATCCTCCTTGAGCATATCCGACACCACCAGATAGCCTGCATAGACGCCATTCACTGCAACATGTACTACCGTGCCGATCTCCTTTGCAGCCGCACAGGAAATACCCATTCCCTCCAGATACGCCGCCTTGCCTGCAACAACCGGTACGCCTGCAACCCTTGCAGCTACGCCATGACCTGCGGTTTCTGTCTGCTCACTGAGCAGTGCGTAATTCAGTTCCTCCCCGAACGCACTCCGCAGGGACTTTGCAATGGGGTGCGCAGACTCTGCCTCTGCATAGGCTGCATACCGCAGAAGTTCCTTCTCTTCCATTTCCACAGGATGTACAGCCGTTACGGTGAAGGTACCCTTCGTCAGTGTACCCGTCTTATCCATTACAACCGTTTTCGTCCTGGAAAGGACTTCAATGTAGTTGCTGCCTTTTACAAGAATACCATTCTTCGATGCACAGCCGATACCGCCGAAAAAGCTGAGCGGTACGGAGATCACCAATGCACAGGGACAGGATACGATCAGGAACGTCAGCGCACGGAAGATCCACTCTTTAAAAGCAAAGCCTGTAAACAGCGGCGGTACCAGTGCCAGCAGTACAGCCCCGATCACCACACAGGGGGTATAGTACCGTGCAAACTTTGTGATAAAGGCTTCTGTTTTCGCCTTTCGGGAGGCAGATTCCTCCACCAGCTCCAGAATTTTTGCAGCGGTGGATTCTCCCGCCGGCTTTGTCACCTCTACCTCGATCGTACCGCTCATGTTGATGCATCCGCTGAGAACTGCATCGCCTGCCTGCACCTGTACAGGGACAGCTTCTCCGGTCAGAGCGGCAGTATCCACACTGCTGATACCGCTGCGGACAATACCGTCCAGCGCAATACGCTCACCCGCTGCCACGATGATATGCTCACCGATCTCCACCTCATCCGGTTCTACTGTTTCACGCTTGCCGTCACGGATCACTGTCGCCTCATCCGGACAGATATCCATGAGATCTGTAACTGCCTTTCTCGATTTCCCCACAGCTACGCTCTCAAAGAGACTGCCCACCTGATAGAACAGGATAACCTCCACCGCTTCATGATATTCACCAATGATGAATGCACCGATGGTCGCAATACACATAAGGAAATTTTCATCGAAAATCTGTCCGTGTGAGATGTTGACCACTGCCTTCCGGAGCGGGTCAATCCCGCTGATGAGATAAATACCTGCATAAAGGATCAGTTCTCCCCACCAGGGCAGTTCCAGCACGGTATGTGTCAGGATCAGTGCGGCAATGAACAGGACCGCACCTGCAATGATCCGCCAGAGCAGCTTTTTCTGTTTTCGGTTCATGATGCATGCCTCCCCCAAAATTATATTGCTTTTACTTTACGATAACCTCACAGTCCGGCTCTACCTTCTTGATGCACCGGATGGCTTCCTTCAGAATGACATCCATATCTGCACCATCTGCTGCTTCGATGGTCAGCTTCTGGGTCATAAAGCTGACAGTTGCTTTTTCCACACCGTTCAGCGCACCGATGGCACGTTCCATTTTTGCAGCGCAGTTTGCACAGTCCAGATCTCTCAGCTTCCATGTCTTTTTCATAATGATACCTCCATTTTCTTTGACAGCTCAAAATCAAACATATGAGCATTTGTTCATGCGTTCATTATATACCCATATGCAGAATTTGTCAAGAGGGTTTGCTGCGGTTTTCATATTTTTTGTTTTATAAAGTGATTCTCCGCATTCGTTTTACTTTATAAAGAAAGAATCCCAGGGAAAGTATCATCCCCGGGATTCTGATCTATTCTTCTGTTTCCGATTTCTCAGCCGTATCCGATTCCTGCTTCTTCTTTTTCATATGGAGAAAGAATGCCAGAACGCCGTATATTGCACAGCCGCCGATGAGTCCGAAGCAAAGACCCATAGGAAGATTTTTTGCCAGAGCGCCGAACGCCATTCCCAGAGATGCTCCCAGTGAGATACAGATCGGCAGGGGCAGAATTGCTGCTGCATCCGCATTCTCTCCGGCTGTATTTTCCTGCTCTATGATCTCGTCCAGCTTTTCCTTCAGATTTTCATCCTTGCTCATATTGCTTTCCTTTCCGCTTACCACAAGGCGGCTTCTGTTGTTACAGATTCTGTCTCCGCCGCATAAGCGTCATACTGCGTGCAGTAATCGATGTAATCCTCCCGCGTCAGTACGCCCTCGGAATTGTACACGGCGATCAGCGTTTCGCTGTCTGTATATTCGTTGTCCTCTGCGGAAAGGTACGGCTTATACCAGAGTCCGAAATAGGACCAGACGGCACCGTCACGGAATGCCGTGGTCACATCCGGCAGAGAACTGCACTCACTAAGGGCAAGCAGCTTCCCTTCTGCAATTTCCTGAAGGGCATAATACGCTTCATAGCCGCTGCCGAATGCCTGCTCCGCATCCATATACACATCTGCCGATGCAATATCATAATAGCCGCTGCCCGGCAGATACGCTGTTCCCAGACCGTTCCACACCCAGACCAGATTATTCAGCTGGTGATATTCCACCATACGTTCATGAAGGAGGTTCCAGAGCCACAGATAAACATCACTGCCGGCACTGTCCCACCAATAAAGTTCGCCGCCCGCCTGATGCAGCGGTCTCCACAGAACCGGAATGTCCGCATCGCAGAGTTCCTTCAGCGCAAGCGATACCGTATCAATATCCTCGATCAGGCGAAGGCACTCCTCTGTGATCAGACCGTTTTCATACATCTCCTCCAGTTCTCCGGGAGACGCCATAATTACATTTTCATAGGTAACTGCTTGATAAAGATCGAAGTCCGTTTCCTCGGTGAATACGGCAGCTTCTCCCATGGGTGCATACCAGTGCCACATAAGCCCCACGATGCCGCCCTGCTCTGCCCACTCTATGCAATCCGCAATGGTCTGCGCATTTTCCGGGTCACCGCCGTTATTGCTGTAGGAATACAGATCGGCAAAACGGATGGCAGGGAATTTACCGGTAGTCTCCACAATACGGATGATCTCACTGTCATCGCCGTTCTCCGCATGCTGACCGGATACGATCTTCTGACCATAGTTTTCGCCCAGAAAGGCAAGAAGCCTTCTCGCCTCAGAGGTTGCATCCGGATTGCAGGATTCTGTTGTAACATAGCAGTTCGGAACCAGAGAGGTGTTATTGGCAAACTCCATGCAGTCCAGGTACATATCTCCGCTTTCCTGCCGGATGGAGATAGTATTCATACCAGCATCCATGTAAATGCCCGGTGCTGTTGCGCTGATGAATTTTCCTGAACCCTCAATGGCAATGCCGGTGATCTCCGTACCATTTACCAGCAAGGTGCATTCTGCACCTGTATCTGTACAGGCGATCAGGGAAATATCATAATGCTGCGAATAGGGGATCTCTGCTTCAAATACAATGGTATTGTTCAGTTCTCCCTGCAAGCCGCTGACATAACCGCTGCCTGTATAGCCAGCCAGTTCATTGGACTCCTCAAAGGCAGCCGGCAGCTCCAGGTCCTCCGCCTGCATGGTGAAGGAGACGGTCTGCATATCAAGATAGGGTACATGGAGCGGCAACTCTGTAAACTCCGGACCTGTCAGCTGGGCAGCAGTCGTTGTCACAGTCATTGCTGCTGTGGTTGCTGCCGCAGCAGATGCCGCCTCTTCCGCGGCAGGCTCGCTCCATGCAAAGGGCGCAGCCTGTTCATCCAGATATCCGGAGGTCTGCTGGATTCTTGCGCATCCGCTCATAGAAAGCAGCATGACCGCTGCGGTCAGAAATGCACCCCTCTTATTCCGCATCATACCCCTGCTCCTGCTGACAGCCGGATCTCATAGGTACAGCCCGCCTCTGTAGGGAAGCTGATAACTGTGCCGTCATTTGTATGAATGCCCGCTTCGCTGCCCTCTGTGCAGCTTACACAAACCGCTTCCTTATAGCGCACGGTACAGGGCTTTCCGTTTCTGGAGAGAATGGATGCGCTTTCCAGCTTACCATTCTTCCATGTCATGCTGACCTCAAAGCCGCCTCTTGCACACAGACCGCTGATACTGCCGCAGAGCCAGGATTCCGGCAATGCCGGAAGGAGATGGATCTCACCGCAGTGGCTCTGCATCAGACATTCTGCAACCGCCGCCGTACCGCCGAAGTTGCCGTCGATCTGGAAGGGCGGATGGGAATCCAGCATATTAGGATTAGTAGAATGTGCCAGAAGCTGACGCATATTTTCATATGCCATGCCGCTGTCGTGGAGTCTTGCCCACATATTCATGATCCATGCACGGCTCCAGCCGGTATGACCGCCGCCGTGAATCAGACGGCGCACCAGTGTGGCACGGGCTGCCTTGGCAAGGGCGGGGGTCTGATTGGGTGAGATCAGATTTGCCGGATGCAGGGCAAACAGGTGGGAGATATGGCGGTGACCGATCT
Organism: Ruminococcus sp.; assembly: GCA_017480865.1. GTDB lineage: Bacteria > Bacillota > Clostridia > Oscillospirales > Ruminococcaceae > Ruminococcus_C. Next base: position 37,285 of record JAFURN010000098.1, read on the forward strand.
CCACCTCATCATAATCCACTGCCCATTCCTGAATCTGACCGTATTTTCCGGTTTTAATGGGCGGAAGCTTTTCGAGGATACCAGCAAGTTCTGCGGCAAAGGCTTCGTCCTTGTCCAGAATCTTCGCACTCTCGATCACATTCTGGAACAGCACGGTAATGATTTCCGTATCCATCGTCGGACCGATGCACAGACAGCCCTTTGTGCCGCCGGCAGTCCGGTAGGTATTCTCCGGAGATACAGACGGACCGGTTACCAGATGCCCCTCCGCATTCTCCATGAGATAATCCACAAAGAAGAGCGCTGCTTCCTTCATGGTTTCATATTTCTCTTCCAGGAATTCCTCGTCCTGGGTATAAAGATAATGCTCGAAGATATGGAGACACAGCCATGCTGCACCCATCGGCCAGATCGTCGCCGGCATCCACAGATCCTGCGGAGCCGTATCGCCCCAGATATCGGTATTATGATGACAGGTAAAGCCCCGGCAGTCATACATTTCCCGTGCAGTCTTCCGTCCCGGTTCACGCATGCGCTCGATCAGATCAAAGAGCGGCTTGTGACACTCAGACAGATTGCAGACCTCTGCCGGCCAGTAATTCATCTGAATGTTGATATTCACTGTATAGCGGCAGCCCCATGCCGGCCACATATCCTGATTCCAGATACCCTGAAGATTCATGGTCTGTGTGCCCGGACGGCTTGCGGAAATCATAAGATAGCGTCCATAGTTAAAATAAAGTACCATCAGCTGTGCATCCCGGATGGTGAGCTTGCACTCCTTATAGTCGCCCTCATCTCCGTGGAGACGCTTCAGACGCTCATCCGTGGGCAGCGCACTGCCGCCGCTGCTGTTATCCTCCAGCGTGAACCGTACCCTCTGGAACAGTTCCTGATAATCACTGATATGACGGTACAGAAGCTCCTCATATGCACATTCCATGGCAAATTCCGCATCCAGCATTGCAGAGTCCTCAAAGCTGTCTCCATGATAAAAGCTGGTGCCTGCGGACAGAACAAGCGTTGCCTCATCTGCGTTTTCAACCACAAGCTGACCGCCCAGAGTCTTTACCGTACCGCCTACAGCAGCTGCTCCCAGAACGGCTGCAAAGAAGATGCCGTCACGGCTGCCTGTACCGCCGTTGTAGAGAATTGCATTTTCCCGGCACGGACGGCAGTCATCATAGTAATCATCCCGTCCGTCAATGGATGCACGGAGATTCACCATGCCCGGCTCGCTTGCGGCAACATGTACCACCATCACATTATCCGGTGCAGAAACAAATACATTCCGCTCATAGATGACATCGTTAGCAGTAAAACGCACAGATGCTACTGCCTGCTCCAGATCCAGCTTGCGGATATACTCTCTTGCCTTGCCCGCAAAATCCATGTGGATGCTGAGATTTCCCAGGGGCATATAATGACGGGAATTCGGGGTTACGCCCTGCATCTTCTCAAAGGCAATTTTCTCCGCCTCCGGAATGCGCTCCTGCTTCAGAAGTTCACGAATTTCACGAAAGCCCTCCAATGCATCGGGGTTGTTGCGTTCCCGCTTACCGCCCGACCAGACAGAGTCCTCGTTCAGCTTGATGATCTCATCCGCAGCACCGCCGAACACCATACCGCCAATGCGTCCATTTCCCACCGGAAGTGCATGGTCAAAGTCCTCTGCCGGCTGTTTATACCATAAGGTCGTCTGCATATCCATTGTCTGTAAATCCATAAATACCTCCCGAACCAATAGAATGATAGAAAGAATTCGCTTTATTATAGCATACTCCCGATGAAAAATCAATCACTATCCCGAATTCTTTCTATTTTCGTCAGAATTTCCATTACGCCGGACCGGAGCTGCTGCTCCAGAAGTGCCCGGGCTACAGGACTTTTCTGCATTCTGCGGCATTCTACCGTCATATTTTCACAGAACTGCTCCGATTCCTTTTCGCTTGTCAGAAGCAGAAGCATTACCTTCTGCGGTACAGTTTCTTCCATAGATCTGCTCCTTCCGCTTTCATTTGTATGCACAAAGCACCTGTTTTTATTTTCAGATGCAGGAATCTTTGTGAATTTCTTGACAAACACGCTTCAACTTGGTACAATAGATATAGTATGCGGTATTTTCCGCATTTATTTTTCAAATGTTTGATACGAAAGGAATGATGGACATGGGTTTGACCCTGACAGAAAAAATCCTGAGCGCACATCTTGTAGAAGGCGAAATGGTGAAGGGCGAGGAGATCGGCATTCGCATTGACCAGACTCTGACACAGGATGCAACCGGTACAATGGCATATCTGGAATTCGAGGCAATGGGCGTTCCGCGTGTAAAGACCGAACGCAGCGTGGCATACATCGACCACAACACACTCCAGAGCGGCTTTGAGAACGCAGACGACCACCGCTTCATCGGCAGCGTTGCCAAGAAGCACGGCATTTACTTCTCCCGTCCCGGAAACGGTATCTGCCATCAGGTACATCTGGAGCGTTTCGGCGTTCCGGGCAAGACCCTCATCGGCTCTGACAGCCATACTCCCACCGGCGGCGGCATTGGTATGATCGCTATGGGTGCGGGCGGTCTGGACGTTGCAGTTGCAATGGGCGGCGGTACATACTACATCACCTGTCCGAAGGTTGTAAAGGTAGAGCTGACCGGCAAGCTGTCTCCGTGGGTTGCTGCAAAGGATGTTATCCTGGAGGTTCTCAAGCGTCTCTCCGTTAAGGGCGGCGTCGGCAAGGTAATTGAATACTGCGGCGAGGGCGTAAAGAGCCTGTCCGTTCCGGAACGTGCAACCATTACCAACATGGGCGCTGAACTGGGTGCAACCACATCCATCTTCCCGTCTGACGAAGTAACCAAGCAGTTCCTGGAAGCACAGGGCAGAGGCGAGGTCTGGACTCCCCTGTCCGCGGACGAGGACGCTGTATACGATGAGATCGTTGAGATCAACCTGAGCGAGCTGGTACCGCTGGCTGCATGTCCGCATTCTCCGGACAATGTAAAGTCTGTAGCGGAAATCGGAAACCTCAAGATCGACCAGGTTTGTATCGGCTCCTGCACCAACTCTTCTCTGCTGGATATGATGAAGGTTGCACACATTCTGAAGGGCAAGACCGTTCATCCGGATGTATCTCTGGCAATCGCACCCGGCTCCAAGCAGGTTCTGAATATGATGGCAGATATGGGTCTGCTGAGCATCATGATCGATGCAGGCGCAAGAATTCTCGAAAGCGCATGCGGTCCGTGTATCGGTATGGGACAGGCTCCCAATTCCGGCGGTATCTCTCTGCGTACCTTTAACAGAAATTTCCTGGGACGCTCCGGAACAAAGGATGGTCAGATCTATCTGGTATCTCCGGAACTGGCTGCATACTCTGCAATTACCGGCGTTCTCAGCGATCCGAGAGAGATGGGCGAAATGCCTGAATTCGTTCTGCCTGAGAAGTTCACAGTAAACGACAATATGATCGTTCTGCCGGCTTCTGAAGAGGAAATGGACAGCGTTGAGATCCTCCGCGGTCCGAATATCAAGCCCTTCCCGGAAACGGCTCCGCTGGAAGAGACCATCGAGGCTGGCTGCTCTCTGAAGGTCGGCGACAACATCACCACCGACCACATCATGCCGGCTGGTGCAAAGATCCTGCCGCTCAGATCCAACATCCCGGCAATTTCCCAGCACTGCTTTACTGTATGTAATGAGGCTTTCCCGACCCGTGCAAAGGAAATGGGCAAGAGCATTATCGTAGGCGGTTCAAACTATGGTCAGGGCTCCTCCCGTGAGCATGCTGCACTGGCTCCGCTGTATCTGGGCGTAAAGGCTGTACTGGTGAAGAGCTTTGCAAGAATCCACCGTGCAAATCTGGTGAACGCTGGCATCCTGCCGCTGACATTCGTAAACGAAGCGGACTACGACAAGATCTCCGAGGGTGATGTTCTGGAACTGGCTGATATCCGTGCTAAGGTTGACGCAGGTGAAACAACGCTTACTCTTCCAAACAAGACAACAGGCGAAAACATCCCGGTTCTCTGCGAACTGACCGGCAGAGCAAAGGACATCATCCTGGCAGGCGGTCTGCTTGACTACACAAGAGAGAACCTTTCCAAGTAATGATGCTTTCTACGAAAATCCCAGTATATTCCATGAGCAGTGACATATCTGAATACAAGATTCACTTTGTACTCTTGTTTCTGATGTTTTTCGTCTATTTCGGGCTGGATTTCATCCAAAGGAAATTCTTCCCCAACCTGAACCGCGGTCTGTCCCGTATCGTCATCACCTTTATCGCATTGGGGGTGGCAGTTCTGGGGGCATTCCTGTGCAGGTAGTACCGACAGAACAGAAGGAAGGTGATTGACGTGGAACATCTGACAAATACCATGCGCCGGATCCGGCTGCATTCTATTGACTCCAAGGGAGAGATTATCGCCCTTGTGCTGATGGTGATCGTATACGTTTTGCTGAATGCGATCTGCAAAAAGCTTCTTCCGGATCTGTACGGACGTGTGGCGCAGGTCATCATCGCTCTCATTACTGCCGCTGTAGGCATAGCTGCCATATTCCTGATCGGAGTCTGACAGCACGAAGGAGCCGAAACAATGAAAAAGAAAAAGCGGAAACACAGAAAATTCCGCTTATCCAACTGGATAAGCGGAACTGATCTGGTGAGTGGTCTTTTTGAACTGCTTCTCAATATCCTGTTTGACGGAATCTGACCGGACCGGGGGAGGTATCATGAACAACAGCCTTACACTGAACCGCAATCAGCTGAAATACTTAGTCATTGCAGCGATGCTCATTGACCATATCGCATGGGCGTTTGTGCCGACGGATTCGGTGCTGGGACAGGTGATGCACTTCATCGGAAGACTCACCGGCCCGACCATGGCATACTTCATTGCAGAGGGATATTACTACACACGGAATTTCAGAAAATATGCCCTGAGACTTGGGATATTTGCGTTTCTTTCGTGGCTTCCCTTTGTGTACTTCGAATTCGGCACGATGCCGGTTTACCTGTCCAGTCACATCAACGGAGAACAACAGCTGGAGTTCAACCTCCATTTCGGCGTACTCTACACCCTGCTGCTGGGGCTGCTGGCGATAAAGCTCTGGGACAGCAAGCTGGATATCGCCTATAAGATACTGACCATTGCTGCCCTCTGCATCCTGTCTCTTTTCGGAGACTGGGCGATATTTGATGTGCTGTGGTGTTTATTCTTCCACATCTGGCGGAAGGACAGCACCGGAAAGTGGACATCCTACTGCTGTGTGGCAGGAAGCTATATTGCATTCCTTGTCATCGGCTCAGGCTCGTGGCTCGGTTCACTCTGGGGATTCGGCGTATTCCTGGTGCCGCTGCTGCTGCACTTCTGCTACAGCGGAAAACCAGGCTGCAGACATCCCATAAACAAATGGTTCTTTTATATTTTCTATCCGGCGCATCTGGCGGTGCTGGGCATTCTGAGATGGATGCTTTTCCCGGAATGCTGCTGATACAAATGAAAAACGCATTTTAAGGCGATTTCGCAGTAAGCGGGCGACCAATGGCCGCCCCTACATTCCCGTTAAAATCAAAACTCACATTTGTAGGGGTGAGCATTGCTCGCCCGTAATTTACGAGTTTTAAACAATCAAAAAGGAGGATTATCCCAATGGCAAATAAAATTCAGATGACAACGCCGCTGGTCGAGATGGACGGCGACGAGATGACACGAGTACTGTGGCAGTGGATCAAGGACATCCTGCTGACACCGTACGTTGACCTGAAAACCGAATACTATGACCTGGGTCTGCCCTGCCGTGAGGAGACAAAGGACCAGATCACCGTTGACAGCGCAGAGGCTACCAAGAAGTACGGCGTAGCAGTTAAGTGCGCTACCATCACTCCCAATGCGGCAAGAATGCCCGAGTACAACCTCTCCCAGATGTGGAAGAGCCCCAACGGCACCATCCGTGCAATTCTGGACGGCACCGTTTTCCGTACACCGATTCTGGTAAAGGGTATTGAACCGTACATCCCCACATGGACAAGGCCGATCACCATCGCACGTCACGCTTACGGCGACGTTTACAAGAACACCGAAATGAAGGCAAAGCAGGGCTGCAAGGCAGAGCTGGTTATGACCGATGCTGAAGGCAACGAGACACGTCAGCTGATCTTCGATTTCAAGGATACAGACGGTATCGTACAGGGTCTGCACAATAAGGATAATTCCATCGCAGGCTTCGCAAGAGCATGCTTCAACTATGGTCTGGATCTGAAACAGGATGTTTGGTTCGCAACTAAGGATACAATCTCCAAGCAGTACGACCACACCTTCAAGGATATCTTCCAGGAAATCTATGACAATGAGTACAAGGAAAAGTTCGAAGCTGCAGGCATTGAATATTTCTACACCCTGATCGACGACGCAGTTGCTCGTGTGATCCGTTCAAACGGCGGCTACATCTGGGCATGCAAGAACTATGATGGCGACGTTATGTCCGATATGGTTTCCACCGCTTACGGCAGCCTTGCCATGATGACCTCTGTTCTGGTTTCTCCGGACGGCATCTATGAGTACGAAGCTGCACACGGCACTGTACAGCGCCACTATTATAAGTATCTCAAGGGCGAGGAGACTTCCACCAACTCCG
>JAFURN010000099.1 GCA_017480865.1 Ruminococcus sp.
AATGAAAGGAGACAGCAACGATGCGTTTGAATCCTATGAATTGGGCTGCACATGGTTCGGATTAAAGCCACCGGCAGAGGATGTGCTGAGAAAAGCCCTGACACGGTTCATGCACCCGGAACGCATGATTTTCAATGATAACGATTTGCTCCGACAAGGAGGTCTACCGATATGAAAGACTTTAAGATGCCGAAGAAAATACTGAGTGTCCTGCTGGCGGTCAGCATGATGCTTTACTGTGTCCCCGTCCCGGCCTATGCCGTCACGACGGACAATCTGTGTAAACATCACCCAGAACATACAGCAGAGTGTCACTATGCAGAAGCGGTTGCAGGTCAGCCTTGTATTCATAGCCATAGCGAAGAATGTTATTCGCTGTTGGATTGTCAGCATACCCATGGTGACTGCGGCTACTCAGAAGGAACGCCCGAAGTTCCTTGCGGACACCAGCACGACGAGAATTGCGGTTACGCTGCAGGTGTTGAAGGAAAGGACTGTACCCATAACTGTGCAGAACACGGATGTACATTAAATGAAGATGGCACGACATACACTTGCCTGCATGAATCCCATGATGATATTTGTGGATATGCAGAAGCGATTCCAGGTCAGCCCTGTAATCATACCGAGCATACGGACTGCGGCTATGCCCCTGCTGTTGCGGGAACACCTTGTAACCATGTGTGCGAAATTAAGATAGATAGTGCTGATAGCTGCTACAAGCTCCAATGCTCGCATACCGAGGGAGGACAGCACGACGAAACCTGCGGCTATGTAGCTGCTGTCTCCGGCGCTGACTGTGAATATGATTGTCGAATTTGTGCAGTGCAGGAACTTGTGGATGCACTTCCCGGCGAAGTGACTGCTGAGAACGCAGATGCAGTTGCAGCACAGCTTTCTGCTATTGATACTGCCAAAGCAGACCTTTCCATCGAGGAATTGGAGCAGATAGATTTCACCAGATATACTGCTGCGAGTGAAGCTCTGGGCAGTATCCAGACGGCTACACCGATCCCAGAGGATGAAACATCCGTTATTTCTGTGAATATCACCTGGGGTGAAATGAACTTCACCTATACGGATGAAAATGGCTGGACGGATAACGGCACCGGATGGGTAGAGGTAAAAAACACCGGTAATACTCCTGCCATTGTTACAGCGAAATACCAAAACAACGATGGTTTCAATTTTACAGGCACTTTTGAAGAAACAGTAACCGACAACATAACGAGATTTGTTTTGCTCTTGTCCGGTAAACCGACACGGGTGTTGAACGGAGAACTAATCGGCAAGGTTACGCTGACCATCGAATAGGAGCGGATAACTATGGAAAAGAAAACAAAATCTTTGATACTCATTTTACTTTGTATTACTTTGGTCGCAGTTGGCGTAACTGTCTGGGCCTTGTTCTTCCGTGACAGCGGCAACACGGTACTCACCCCCGACTACGCACCACAGCAAAAGGAAGAAAACGCCGAGACCATCCCCGATGATACGGGCGACAAGATGGAAAACCCACAGGGCGGCGGTGCTGTCAGCTTGACCTACTCCAACGAGGTCACGATTGATATAAGCGACAAGGCGGCAGCCCTTTACTTCGCCAACCCCGGCAAGTCCAATCAAGATATGGTTATCCAGATTGCGATCCAGGAT
>JAFURN010000100.1 GCA_017480865.1 Ruminococcus sp.
GGGTGATTCCCCGCAGTGCGGGGAAATGTCAGCGAAGCTGACAAAGGGGACGGCGCCGTGGGCGGCGTACAAGACCGCTTCCCCTTGTTACAATCATGAAATAAGTATCTCTTGAAAACGTTCCAGTGGAACGTTTTCAACGAAAAAAGTAAATGCTGTTGCCCTGTGCAAAGAAATACATCTCTGTTTTAGGCTTCACACCGTTGACGGAAATGCAGAGAATATGCTATAATAGAGAAAATTTTGAGCGCAGAAAGGCAGGAACAGATATGGTTCAGGCAGCAGCAGTTTTCAGCAGTCATATGGTATTGCAGCGGGATAAGCGGATCGCCGTTTTCGGCAGCGGTACACCCGGCGAATCCGTTACCGTCCGGATCCCGGAAAAGGATACCACAGTTTCCGGTACAGTAAAAGCAGACGGTACATGGTTGATATATCTTCCGGCAATGGAGGGCGGACTTGCTCTTACAATGACCGTTTCGGGTGCTGATCACATCCAGGAATTTACCGATGTTGTTACAGGCGAGGTGTGGCTGGCAGGCGGTCAGTCCAATATGGAGTTTTTTCTCAAAAATGCAAAGGGCGGAGCCGAGGAACTGCGTCAGTGCAGCGCAGCAAACGTCCGCTGCTACAATGTGTACCGCAACATCTTTATGGACGACAATTTTGAAAAAACCGAGCGCACCAACAGCTGGAAATGTGCTTCCGAAGAAAACGCAGGTGAGTGGTCGGCAGTGGCATACTGGGCGGCAAAGGAGCTTTCCGGGAAGCTGGGGATGCCGGTAGGTATTATCGGATGCAATCTGGGAGGAACCTCCGCCAGCTGCTGGATGCCGAAGGAGGACCTTCTGCAGAACCGGGAAACAGAGATCTACTGGACGGAATATGAAAACGCAATTGCCGGAAAGACGGATGCTGAAATGATTGCTGACTATGATGCCTATGTGGAATATCATACCGCCTGGGAAAAGCGCATGCAGGCGTGTTATCAGGAAAACGGGAATATGAAATGGACCGAGGTCATTGAACGCTGCGGTGAAAACCGCTGGCCGGGTCCTATGAACATCAAGAATCCCCTGCGTCCTGCCGGTACCTATACATGTATGCTCTCACGGGTGAGTCCTTATACCATCCGGGGCTTCTGGTACTATCAGGGAGAAAATGATGACCATCGTCCGGATACATACAGCACGCTCCTGACCGCTATGATCCATAGGTGGAGAAAGGACTGGGGCGATGCGCAGCTGCCATTTATCCTGACCATGCTGCCTGTTTTCTGTTATGATGATGCTGTGGATGCTCAGAACTGGTGCAGGATCCGGGAAGCGCAGCTGAGCGTGTTCCGGAATCTCAGGAACACAGGTCTTACCGTGCCGCTGGAGTGCGGAGAATTCGGCAATATTCATCCTGCGGACAAGCAGCCTGTTGCGCACCGGCTCGCACTCCAGGCGATGCATCTTGTGTACGGCGGTGCAGAGAAGGATGCATTTGGTCCGATCTACCGTGATTTTTCTGTTGCAGACGATACGCTGACCCTGTATTTTGATCATGCAGAAGAGGGCATTACACTTACCGGGGATGGTGCGGGCTTTGAGCTTGCCGCAGAGGATGGCACTTATGTTCCGGCAAAGGCTGCGGTCTGCGGAAGCACAGTGCGTCTGACCGCAGAGGGAATCCGGCAGCCTGCGCGTGCAAGATATGCCTGGAAGAACTTTACACCGGTCAGCCTGTATGGCAAAAACGGCATTCCGGCAGTGCCGTTTCGTACCTGCCGGGAGGAATCCTGGGAAATTTAAGTTTCCACAATGACAAAATCTGCTGAAAAACGAGGTTTTCCACTCTTTCCACAGAGTTTTCCACCGAATTTTCCGACTTTTCCACGAAAAGCTGTTGAAAACCGTATGTTTATTTTGCTGCAAAATGGCACACACTTCCTGCATAAGAATCACATTTCGGACAGGAGAGAATACAATGGTAAAAGGTGTGCATAAGAAAATCATTGAGGTGCGTCATCCGGAGAGCGACTATTTTGAGAAAGCGGTATTCTATCTGCGGCCTGGTGTTACGCAGCTTCCGCCCCAGCTGGCAGAGACAGCCGCACAGATGTTCCTCCATGAACTGGAGGAGCCGAAGAAACGGCTGCCTCTTTGGAGGAAAATTGCGGGGATTGCCGGTATCTTTGCGGTAACAGCGGTTATTTCTGTGTGTGCAGTTCTGCTGCAATGACGGAGAATGCACAAAGGAGATGCCAAAAAAACAGTTAGTTTTTACACTTTCCGAAAAGTTTGTGAAAACGTAAAAAAGGTCTTGTACTTTTTTTGCAGACAGGGTATAATTATAGTCGCAGTCGTGCGCCTTTTCGGCAGACTGCGGCTTCTTTTTTAATCAATCGGGAGGATGGAAACATGAGTCAGAACAGACGTAATTCCCGCAGCCGTGATGCTGCATTACAGGAATCCGAGCAGCTGATTGCCGGACGCAATCCGGTTATGGAGGCGCTGCGCAGTGAAACACTGCCGGATACAGTTTATCTCAGCGGAAACGGCGGTGTACTGCGTCAGATTTCGGAGCTTGCAAAGGAAAAGGGAATTCCTGTGAAGATGGTATCCGATGCCAAGCTGTCCCAGATGACGGGCAATGCCAATCACCAGGGTGCTGCGGCATCCGGCTCATGCGGAACCTATGTCTCCCTGGAGGAAATATTGCAGGCAGCTGCCGACAAGGGCGAGCCGCCGCTGATCGTGATCTGCGATGAGATTCAGGACCCCCATAATCTGGGTGCGATCATCCGTACAGCGGAGGCAGCAGGCGTACATGGTATTGTTATCCCGAAGCGCCGCAGTGCATCCCTGAATCTGACAGTCGGCAAGACCTCTGCCGGTGCGGCAAGCTATATGCGTGTGGCAAGAGTGTCCAATCTGGTTGCAGCAATGGAGAAGCTCAAGGAACACGGCGTCTGGATTTACGGAACCGATGCATCCGGCAGCAATTATACGGATGCAGATTTCAGAACCGGTACTGCTTTTGTCATCGGATCTGAGGGCTTTGGAATCGGACGTCTTGTAGGAGAAACCTGCGATGCAATGCTGCGTCTGCCCATGATGGGACGTGTGAACTCACTGAATGCGTCTGTGGCAGCCGGCATCTTTATATACGAGGCAGTACGCCAGCGTCAGAAGAACTGACGGCAGGAAACAGAGACAATGAGTCTAAGGAGTGTTACCAGCAAAACATGGCAAAGCAAAAATTTACAGTGGAGGATATCCTCAGCGAATACGGAGGCAGGGATCTGAAAACGCCCCCCAAGGCGCCCACGCCCTCCGGAAAGCTTGAGGTGCATAAAATGCTCAATCGTACCGCAGCCGGCACAAAGCCGCAGTACGGTTCGGAGCGTCCGGCTTCCTTCCGGCGTGCGGAGGAGGAGTCGAAGATCAACCGCATCAAACGGGAAAAGAGCAGCCGTTCGGACATTGAAGACAGCCGTGCAGCCGCCTTTCAGACGTTGGAACTGATGCGGGAAAAGGTATCGTTTGTGAATTCCGCAGCTGCGAATCCCCAGACGGCACCAGCACAGAAAAATGATAAAATTGAAGGCTACGAAGGTGCCGTCCGTGTGGAACGGAAGGGAGAGCCGGCAGAGCAGAAGGGTACCAGTATAAAAGGCTGCTATCAGCCGAAGATCCGTACCATGGAGAATTCGACCCGTGCCCGTGAGGAGCAGGAGGAGAAGACACTTTCGGGAAAGCGCCGTAAGCCTCTGGAGAACCGCTACAGCTATCAGAAGGATTCTGTTCGTCCGGAAAAAAAGGATCTCTTTGCAGAGGAGCCGGAGACAGACGAGGCAAAGCCCTTTTTCTTTGATCTGCATCATGCAGGTGCTGCAAAATTCATCAGCCGTGAAGCATGGGAGGAGCGTGAACGCCGCCGCCGTGTAGCGGCTATTCGCCGTCTGCGGAAAAAGCGCATGAAGATGCGTGAAGCGGACGAGCTTGGCGAGAGCGAAGGCGCAGCCGTTCATATTCCCAATAATGAATCGGAGATCCGGACAAATATCAATATTCTGAAGAAAACTGTATGGTTTCGTACCCTGACCCTGTCCCTGCTGTTTCTGGCAGGACTGGTTCTTTCTGTAGCAGAGGGTACGGACAGCAGCTTTTATCGTGGTCTGACCGATGCGATCGGTCTGCATGGCTACAGTCTGCTGCACCTGATTCTGGGTATGGCAGCAATTCTGATCGCATTTCCCACCGTTGCCAACGGTCTGCGGTATCTGTTTACCAACCGGGCAGACAGTGACAGTATGGCTGCTGCACCCATTGCCGCATCGACGCTTGGGGCAGCTGTGATGACCTTTTTCCCGGAAAGCATGGCACGGGGAGAGTCGCATCTTTTTGTACCGGTTGCTGTTTTCATTCTGCTGATGAATGCTGTTGGCAAGCATCTGATCATCCGCCGGGCGGAACGGAGCTTTTCTGTCCTGGAGCAGGAGTACGAGCAGTATGTGCTGACCTATGTGTACAATGAGAATGATGCCGATGCTCTGACAAGAGGCATTATCCGGGATTATCCCATTCTGGTATCCATGCGGAAGGCGCGGCAGATGAGTGACTTTCTGCGGTATACCTATTCCGCTGACCTGGGCGACCGGTTCAGCCGGAAGGCGGTGCCGATCATTGGTGTGGTTTCCCTGATTATTGCAGCCGCAATTACAGGGATCCGATCTACCGTTATGCCCGGTGATGCAGTGGCGGGCTTTTTCTGCTCGGTATTCTCTATGCTCCTTTGCGGAGGCTGCTGCTCCGGCGTGATGCTGGCAGCCAATATTCCCCTGAATGCAGCATCAAAGAAGCTTTCTGCTTCCCGGTGTGCGCTGCTGGGTTATCAGAGTGTAGATGAATTCTATGACAGCAATGCACTGATGGTAAGTGCGGCATCGCTGTTTCCGGAAAGTGCAGTCACCATTGACGGCATGAAGCCCTTTGGAGATGCCAAAATTGAAGAGGTCCTTCTGGAGGCAGCCAGTCTTGTAAAGAAGGCGGACAGCGTTTTGCAGCATGCCTTTGCGAAAATGGTAGATGAAGAAAACGGTGTGCTGTATCCGGTGGACAGTGTGCTTTATGAAGAAGGCTACGGTATCAGCGGATGGATCCTCAACCGCCGTGTGCTGCTGGGAAACCGTGAGATGATGCTGGCACATAATATTGAGGGTCTTCCCAATCCCTTGCGTGAGGCAGAGTATGCAGGCGAGGGCAATGAGGTGCTGTACTGCTCGGTGAGCGGTGTGCTTTCTGCTATGATTCTGGTGAAGATCTCAGCAAACGCCCGGATGAAGCGTCAGCTGCACAGCCTCATGGAGGAAAATGTGGTTCTGGTGGTGAAGTCTGTGGACAGCTTCCTGAGCCAGCAGTATATTGCTGCGCTGTATCAGATTCCGGAGAATTGTCTGCGTGTGATCCCTCTTGCGCAGCATGAAACCTTTGACCGGTATGCTGTGCCGGCAGAGCGTGTGAGTGCCTCTGTAATTGCTTCGGGCAGATTTGAGGATACTGTGTCTCTGCTGATTCAGTCGAGAAGAATCCGCCGCAGCGCAATGACCGGTGTGATCCTTCAGGCGGTTGCCGTGATCATCGGTCTGGCACTTGCTTTGATCTATATCGGACTCAGTGCTTATACCAGTGTAACCTCACAAATGTTTTTGATATTCCAGATCGCAGCTTCTGTTATTACCGCCATTGCTGTAAAGCTGAAATAGCTGCATAGAAAGGAGCATTCATGGATTTACGAAAAATGTATCAGGAACGCTCAGACGATAAGGAGACCGAGTTTATTCCTGCGCAGCAGGTCGTGCAGAAAAAAACAACGGACCAGTACGATACACAGGAGCTGAGTGCAGCGGAGATCCGCCAGCGCGCTCAGCAGGAACATGCGCCTCAGCCGAGGCAGAATCCGTCTTATTATCCGCAGAATGGCTATAACAATGGTCAGCCGGGACCCGTGCAGGGTCAGCCCTATCCGCAAAGCGGCTACACAGGCGCACCGCAGAAACCGGCACAGGGCTATCCGCAAAGCGGCTATCCGACCGGACAGCAAAGACCGATGCAGGGTCAGCCCTATCCGCAAAGCGGCTACACAGGCGCACCGCAGAGACCGGCGCAAGGCTATCCGCAAAGCGGCTATCCGACCGGACAGCAAAGACCGGTGCAGGGTCAGCCTTATCCGCAGAGCGGCTACACAGGCGCATCGCAGAGACCGGCGCAGGGCTATCCGCAAAGCGGCTATCCGACCGGACAGCAAAGACCGGTGCAGGGTCAGCCTTATCCGCAGAATTACGGTCAGAATCCGTATCGTCCGCAGGCTGCTCCGGTGGGAGGCTATCGTCCTCAGCCGCAGACACAACCGCCTCAGGAACAGCGTCCGGTGCAGCAGAAGAAACGCTCCGGAAAAAGACCCTTCTGGGCAACGGTGCTTCGTATGATTTTAACATTGATCATTGCTGCATTTCTGCTGTATTCCGCAGTGGCACTGATCGGTATTTTCCAGACAAATGTCATGACGACCGGTCATCGGAGCCGTACGGCTGATGCCTATTCTTCCGGTTCGGTGGACAACATTCTGGTGATCGGAACGGATTCCCGTGATATCGAGACCGATACCGGACGTTCGGATTCCATGATCCTGGTTTCCCTCAATTCCAAGACCAATACCATTTATACGACATCCTTTCTTCGGGATGTGTATGTCTATATCAGTGACGAGTATGGTTACGGCAAGCTGAACGCAGCCTATTCCTACGGCGGACCGGAACTGCTGATGGATACCATCGAGGCAAATTACAGAATCAGGATCGATGACTATGTGCTGATCACCTTCGGGGCATGTGCGGCTATGATCGATGCAGTCGGCGGTGTGGAGGTAACACTTTCCGATGCAGAGGCGCAGGCGCTGAATGAGATCCTTATCAGTGAGGTAAACGAACTGATGGGAGACGGCAGAAATGATGATCTGCTTCCCAGCGGCGGCACCTACACACTCAGCGGAAAGCAGGCACTTTCTTATAGCCGTATCCGTTATGTGGGAAATGCGGATTTTGAGCGTACAAGCCGTCAGAGGGATGTGCTGTCTCTGGTGATGGCGAAGGCATCGAAAAATCCGGCGGCACTGGGCAGTATCATGATGAACGCACTGCCGGAGATTTCTACGAATCTTTCCGTACCAGAGCTTTATTGGTATTCCCTGAAGGCACCGGTTTTGCTTCTGGGATATGATACCGCACAGCAGCAGATTCCTGCAGATGGTACATTCTATGGTGATACCATTGGCGGAGAATCGGTTTTATCGGTAGATTTCAATGAAAATTATTTTCTGCTTCTGGATACAGTTTTTGCAGAAACGGAATAGACCTGAATGGGCTGCTGCGGCTGAATTGCAGCAGCCCGTTTTGTATAAGCGGCGTACCGGCATCAGAGCGGTTTCATTTGAATTGTTGTGGTAAATTGTAGTTTAGCGGGCGAACTGCCGAAGGCAGAAAGGCGGTCAAGCTGGCGCCAGCTTGCCGGGTCCAGGGCGGGCAGCCCTGGTCGCTCTCCGCAGAGAGCGAAACTCCTGGCTTTTAAATTATGTGCTTTTTCGCCGAACAAACAAACCAAATTCCGCATTCAAAAATACTTTCCCATACAGTGAAACCGTAACAAGGAAGCCTTGTTACAGTACAAAGCAAAGAAAATATGCGGAATTTGAAACATAGCAGGAGAGAAGCACGAAGTGCAAGAA
>JAFURN010000101.1 GCA_017480865.1 Ruminococcus sp.
ACGTGCCCAACGCTCGTTGCCGGACTTTGCAGCCATAACTTCTACTACTTCTTCATTCAGACCCAGGTTCAGGATCGTGTCCATCAGACCCGGCATGGATGCTCTTGCACCGGAACGTACGGAAACCAGCAGCGGATTTTCCTTGTCGCCGAACTTCTTGCCGGTGATTTCTTCCATCTTGCCGATGTATTCCATGATCTGTGCCTTGATCTCATCGTTGATCTTACGGCCGTCATCGTAATACTTGGTACAAGCCTCTGTGGAAATTGTGAAGCCCTGCGGAACCGGCAGACCCAGACCTGTCATTTCTGCCAGGTTTGCACCCTTACCGCCGAGGAGCTCTCTCATGCTTGCGTTGCCTTCTTTGAACAGATAAACATACTTCTTGCTCATTCAGTGATACCTCCAAAAATTATATTCGTTTGTAACCGAAAAAACTCTGTGCGCTGCACACAAAGACGGGTCCGGGGCAGAACGGGCCCCTCCCCGAAATCGGTCGTACTACCATTATACCATATCCCACAAAAAAATACTATACATTTTTTCAAAAAAATATCCCCCCAATTTTATGGCAACTTATACAAAAATCACAATGCGACGGTTTTTTTCAGAATTTCACTTGAAAAACTTTCAAGATTTTGTCATAATAGAATAAGACGATTCCGGAGGTGCAGCAGAGGGCTGTATCCTGTCCGAATATCATTTTGAAAGGATGGATTTTTATGAATCAGGCAGTTGTTCTCGCCGGCGGTCACGGCAAGCGTATGAAGGCGGATATCCCCAAGCCCATGCTGGAGGTGCTGGATGTCCCTATGCTGGGATGGGTCATCCGTGCATGTGAGGGGGCAGAGGTGTCCCGGATCTGTGTAGTTACCGGATATAAGGCGGAGTATATTGAGCATTATCTGAGCGGTCAGTATGAAACTGCGCTTCAGTCAGAGCGTCTGGGTACGGGTCATGCAGTGATGCAGGCGGAGAAATTCCTTCAGGCAGATACAGAGGGCAATACCCTTGTACTCTGCGGGGATGCGCCCTTTATGGACAGCGACACCATCCGGGATGCACTGGAACTGCATACAGCACAGAACAATGCGGTGACGGTCATTACAGCGGAGCTTGCTGATCCCAAGGGGTACGGCAGGATCCTCCGCAGCGAAAGCGACGGGATCGCGGCGATCGTGGAGGAAAAGGATGCAGCACCGGCACAGCGGAAAATCCGGGAGGTAAATTCCGGTGCATACTGGTTCCGGACTGCGGACCTGCTGGAACTGCTGAAGGGACTGACGCCGCAGAATGCCCAGGGGGAATATTATCTGACGGACACCATTGGTCTTGCTCTCAGCAGCGGAAAGCGTGCAGGGGTATATCTGACGGAAAATACGGATGTGATCCTGGGTGCAAATACAAGAAAGGATCTGCTGGGACTGCGGGAAACAGCAAGACGGAAGATCCTCGATCAGCATATGGAAAACGGTGTGGATTTCATCTGCACAGAGGGCGTTGTCATTGGTACGGATGTGGAAATTGAAGCGGGTACGGTCATCCAGCCGGGTACGCTCCTCAAGGGAAAGACGAAGATCGGCAAGGGCTGCAGGATCGGTCCGAACTGTGTCATTGAGAATACGGTGATCGGTGAGCATTGTGTTCTGAATGCGGTGCAGGCGTATGATTCTGTCATTGAAAATAATGTGAAGATCGGACCCTTCGTACATATCCGCCCGAATTCCTATATCAGGAGCGGTGTGAAGATCGGAGACTTTGTAGAAATCAAGAATTCCGTTGTAGGCGAGCAGACCTCCATTGCGCACCTGACCTATGTAGGTGACAGTGATGTAGGAAAGAAGGTCAACTTCGGCTGCGGTACAGTAACGGTAAATTATGACGGCGTCAGCAAGCAGCGCTGTGAGATCGGTGATAACTGCTTTATCGGTTGCAACACCAACCTGATCGCTCCGGTAAAGCTGGGTAAGGGCGTATACACAGCGGCAGGCTCTACCATTACCAAGGATGTACCGGATTATGCCCTTGCTGTAGAGCGCGGAACGCTGAAGGTACGGGAAGGCTACAGCCTGAGAAAACTCAAGAGCAAGCTTTTCTCCGGCGATAAGGAAAAGGATAACAAGTAAAAAGGAAAGGCTTCATGCGGCATCGGGGGACTGGTGCCGCATGATGTGGGTTCAGGTGAAATTATGAGCATTTTCGACATTTTTAAACAGCTGGAGGAGCAGCGGGGCGGCACCGCTTCAGGCGGGAAGATCACATGGATCATTGCGGGACTCGGAAATCCGGGGATGACCTATGCAAACACACGGCACAATGCAGGCTTTATGGGAATTGACAGGCTTTCGGAGGCGTGCGGCATTTCAGTAAAGACCATGCGGTTCAGGAGTGACTGCGGCGATGGTATGGTAGGCGGTGAACGCTGTCTTCTGATGAAGCCCACGACCTTTATGAATCTGAGCGGCGAGGCGGTATCGGCGGCGGCGGCATTTTACAAGATCCCGCCGGAAAGAGTGCTGGTGATGTATGATGATATTACCCTTCCGCCGGGGAAACTCCGGATCCGCAGAAAGGGCAGTGCGGGAGGACATAACGGCATGAAGAGCATCATTGCGCTGCTGGGGAGTGAAGAATTCCCGAGGGTCCGCATTGGAGTCGGTGCAAAGCCCCGTCCGGACTATGACCTTGCAGACTGGGTGCTGAGCAGGTTTACGGAAGAGGAAACAGCGGCACTGAAGCCTGCCCTTGAGAATGCGGCAAAGGCGGCGCAGCTGATCGTCCAGGGGAAGATTGACGCTGCCATGAGCAGTTACAGTAATAAATAAGTCAGAGGCTGTCCCGAATCCGGATTTTGAAACAAAATTGCAGGCGAGTTCGTGCAGCCCCTACACAAAACAACGCAAAACAGCCATTATGTAGGGGCGAGCATCGCTCGCCCGCTGTTGAAGTATGCCTTTTTCGACAGGCTGCAAAAATCCGATTTTCCATTTTTTCAGAGAGGAGGAAAACCAATGGGCTTTTTCCAGAATACATTTGAATCCCTGTCGGTCTTCCGCGGACTGACGGATGCATGCAGAAAGGGGGAATCCCCGGTCTCCCTGACCGGTCTTTCCCTCGTGCATAAGGCGCAGCTTGCCTTCGCCCTTGCACAGAATTCCGATGCTCCCATACTCATCATCTCCGCAGATGAAAGCGATGCACGCCGGCTCTGTGATGATATCAATACCATGGCGGCTGAGCCGGTCTGCATGCTGTTCCCGGCACGTGAATTCGTGCTCGCTCCCGTGGAGGGCATCTCCGGGGAATATACCCACGCACGCCTTGCTGCTCTTTCTGCGGTTGCAGAAGGTCACTGCAAGGTCGTATCAGCCTCTGTGGAAGCAGTCATGCAGCCGGTTATGCCGCCTGACCAGCTGAAGCAGGCAACCCTTACCCTTCATCCTGCGGAGGAATTGGTTCTGTCCGAATTTGCCGTAAAGCTGATCGGTATGGGCTATGTCCGTGCGGATACCGTTGAGGGTGCCGGTCAGTTTGCCATCCGCGGTTCGATTGCAGATGTGTTCCCGGCACAGGCACAGAACCCTGTCCGTATGGAACTCTGGGGAGATGAGATCGATACCATCTCAGAATTTGATGTACAGACCCAGAGAAGAATTTCCTCCCTTGCAGAGGCACTGATCCCGCCGGCGCAGGAGGTTCTGTACGATCCGGAAGCCCTTGCGGAGCAGATCGAACGGCTTGCAAAATCCCTTCGGGGCAGGCATGCGGAGCAGGCAAAGCAGAGCCTTTGTGCCGATGCCCGGCAGCTTCGGGACGGTCTTGCCCTCACCCAGATCGACAAGTATCTGCCGATCCTCCATGAAAAGCTTCCCCTGATTTTCGGGTACGGCTTTTCTGCGGTGCTTTTCAGCGAGTTTGCTGCCTGTACTGACCATGCAAGAAATGTTTCTCTGAGGTATCAGGCGGACTGTAAAATTTTATTGGAGGAAGGCGCCCTCTGCAAAGGTCTGACCGGACATTATGCGGAACTGCCTGAGGTGCAGCATCAGGCGGAGCAGGGACATTTCTGCGTTTATGTGAGCAACTTCCTGCAGGGCGGTGAGCATGTGCAGTTCCGGAAGCTTCTGAGCATGGATGCTCTTCAGTCTGCACCATGGGGCGGAGAAATGCGTCAGCTTACAGAGGATCTGCGGGAATACTGCGAACTCGGCTACTGTACCATGCTGGCTGCGGGCAGCGATAAGACTCTCCCCATCATTCAGGCAGACCTTCAGAAGGACGGTATTCCGTGCAGCATTGCGGATGGGGATTCCGCCTGGAAAAAGGGACATGTGTACCTGATGACCGGCAGCCTGTCCGGCGGCTTCTCCTATCCGGAAACGAAAACCGCCCTCATTACACAGGCAAAGGCACTCATCTCCCGGAAAAAGAAAAAGCACAAGGTGCAGAGCGGTCAGGAGATCCGTTCCATTGCCGATCTTGTTCATGGTGATCTGGTGGTTCATGCCCTCCACGGAATCGGACGGTTTGTGGGGATCCGCAAGCTGGAACTGGAAAATGTGACGAAGGACTACATCATGATCCAGTATGCAGGCAGCGAGAATCTCTATGTGCCTGTCACACAGATGGACCTGGTGTCGAAATACATCGGACCGAGAGATGACAGCGGTGTCAAGCTGCACAAGCTGTCTTCCTCTGAATGGCAGAAAACGCGGAATAATGTAAAACGTGCGGTCAAGGATATGGCAAAGGAACTGACGGCGCTCTATGCGAAGCGGGAGCAGACCAAGGGCTTTGCCTTTGAGCCGGATGACGAGGTGCAGCGTGACTTTGAGCAGCGTTTCCCTTATATGGAGACGGATGATCAGCTTGCAGCCATTGAAGAGATCAAGCAGGATATGGAGCGGGAACGTCCCATGGAACGCCTTCTCTGCGGTGATGTAGGCTTCGGGAAAACGGAGGTCGCGCTCCGTGCAGCGATGAAATGCGTTCTCAGCGGTAAGCAGTGCGCCATTCTTGTTCCCACAACGGTCCTTGCCATGCAGCATTATCAGACGGCAGTCCGCCGGTTTGAACAATTCCCTGTCAATGTGGAGCTGCTCTCCCGGTTCCGCACCCCCAGGCAGCAGAAGGAAACCATTGAGCGTATGAAAAAGGGTACGGCAGATATTGTCATCGGTACCCACAGAATCGTCCAGAAGGATATTCAGTTTAAAAATCTGGGGCTTGCCATTGTGGACGAGGAGCAGCGGTTCGGCGTGGCGCATAAGGAGAAATTCAAGGAGATGTTCGCCGGGGTCGATATGCTCACCCTGTCTGCGACACCGATCCCCCGGACGCTCAATATGGCAATGAGCGGCATTCGTGATATGTCTGTCATTGCAGAGCCGCCCCAGGACCGGTATCCCGTGCAGACCTATGTGCTGGAATACCAGTTCGGGGTGATCGTGCAGGCGATCCAGAAGGAACTGCGCCGGGGCGGTCAGGTGTACTACATTCACAACCGGGTGGATACCATTACCTATACCGCAGCAAAGCTTCAGCAGGCACTGCCGGAGGCAAGGATCGGCATTGCACACGGCAAAATGAGCGAAGGGGAAATATCCGAGATCTGGAGACAGCTTGTGGAATGTGAGATCGATATTCTTGTCTGCACCACGATCATTGAAACGGGTGTGGATGTGTCCAACGTAAATACCCTGATCATCGAGAATGCGGACTGCTTCGGTCTGTCCCAGCTGTATCAGCTGCGGGGCAGAGTGGGACGCTCAAACCGCAGAGCCTACGCCTATTTCACCTTCAAAAGAGACAAATCCCTGACAGAGGTTTCCATGAAGCGTCTTGCTGCAATGCGGGAGTTCACCCAGTTCGGCAGCGGTTTTCAGATCGCCCTCCGGGACCTGGAGATCCGGGGAGCCGGCAGCATCCTCGGCGGCAGGCAGCATGGTCATATGGAGGCAGTGGGCTATGACATGTACCTGAAGCTTCTTGGAGAAGCGGTTGCAGAGGAACGGGGCGAGCCGGTACAGGCAGCTGCGGAATGTGTGGTGGATGTGCAGATCAATGCGCATATTCCGGAGGATTATATTGAAAGTCTCAGCCAGAGACTCAGCATCTACCGGAAGATCGCAGCGGTACAGACAAAGGACGATCAGCTGGACCTGCTGGATGAACTCATTGACCGGTACGGCGACCCGCCGAAGGAGATCATCGGGCTGATCACCGTGTCCCTCCTCCGGAACCGTGCAGCGGTATTAGGCATTTCGGAGGTCACACAGCGCAGCGAGCGGATGTATTTCTATATTCAGCATCCGATCCAGGAGCAGGTAACATCCCTTGCGGAGCAGTTCCGGGGGAGGATCCTCTTCAACAGCCTGAAAAAGCCGCACATCGGGGTGAGCATGCAGAAGTCTGATTCCCCCCTTGAACTCATGCAGCGGGTGATCGAAATTATGGAGCAGGCGGTTTTCAAGGGGTGATTTTTCTGGGAATTGCATTATATGCTCAATTGTGTGAAACGATATTTGTTGAAAATGACGATAGACAGATTTTTTGATTTGTGCTATAATAAGCACAATAGGTATATTGTGCCCATAAATAATAAGGGTACGTAATATTGGAAGGAGAATACATAATGACTACTTTTAAGAAGATTTTTGCAGCTGCAACTGCTGCTGCTACAATTGGCGTAATGTCCATGGCATCTCTGGCTGTTTCCGCAGCTCCGGCTGCAGTTGATGCTCCGCCCTATGAGGTTGTAATGAGCATTCAGGCTGGTGCAGAGAAGGCATGGGATACTTGCCCGATCACAGTTTCTGATAATGGTTCCTACACATCCGAGTACACCTTTACAATCGGTTCCGGTACAGTAGAACTGCTTCTGTTCGACAGCAGCCTGAATCTGTACTCCTATGCGCCTGAAGAAACAGCAGATGTTGCAAAGGACACATCTGTAAGAATGACAATTGACAACATCAAGATCGTAAGAGTTGACGGCTCTGAAGAAACAGTTGCATATAATGGTCCGTCTGACGGCGCATTCCGTACAGGTGACAACGGTGCATCCATGCGTATAAACATTCTGAACGAATGGCAGGAGCCGAATATCTTTGATATTTCAAAGGAATTCCCGAACGGCGGCGTAAATGCAGGCGATAAGATCGTTGTTGACTGGACGATCACAGGTCTGACAGCAGCATCTACCGGCGGTGAAGGCGATACAGGTGCTACCACAACCACTACAACAGCTTCTGAGGGCGGCAACAACGACACCACCACAACAACTACCAAGAAGAGCGGCGGCAGCACAAACAACAGCAACAAGTCCACAACAAAGGCTGCTTCCAACAGCACAACCAGCACAGTATCTCAGACAGCTGACGCTGGCGTAGTGGCAATCGTTGTAGGTGCAGCAGCAGCAGCATCTCTGGCAGTTGGCGCAATGACCATTAAGAGAAAGAGAAAGTAATCGCACATCCGGCGAATTGATTCTCGTAAAATAAAAAAAGCCTCCGCTTCAAGTGGATAGCGATATAGAAGTTTTCCAAAACATCGTTTATAGATTAATACAGCGGATTATGAAAATTGGCCTTACAGTCTGTTAACTGTAGGGCCAATTTTATATTTACACTATCTCATTTACTAATTCTCATTCAAAAAACGCTTTATTCACCGAGTTTGAGTATTTCGTTCAGTCACGGCAACAGCATTTACTTTTGAGGA
>JAFURN010000102.1 GCA_017480865.1 Ruminococcus sp.
CGGAATGTCTGGAGGAAATTAAGCTGCAAACCCGGCATTATGCCAAGCGGCAGCTCACGTGGTTTAGGAGAAATAAACAAATTGAGTGGATAATTTTGGATAAAAACGACAACTTGAAAAAAATTCAGGGAAATTGTCAGAAAATTATAGCCAAGAGCAAAGTTTTGTGATATAATATAAAATAGGTCTTTTTCTAAGAAAAAATACAGGGGCAGATGCGGCAGAGTATTCTGGAGCAGGAAGCCGGAGGAGGACCGCAGGAAAGGAGCATCTCAATATGAACAAAATGATGAATTTGCAGGACGTGTTTCTCAACCAGGCACGTAAGGAAAGAATTATGGTAACCATTATTCTGACCAACGGATTTCAGTTCAAGGGAATCGTCCGCGGATTCGACAGCTATGTAATTATTCTTGATTGCGATGGTACGCAGAATCTTGTGTACAAGCATGCAATTTCAACATTAAAGCCGGTTCGCCCGATTGCGATCCTGGATGCTAACGACAAAGAAGACTGATATATATGAAGGTTACATTAACAAACATTTTGCTGGTCCTGCTTTCCATTTCCGTGCTGACGATGATCGGAACGATATTCTATCATTTTCTGGATACGGATTATCAGACAGAAACGGCTGTGCGGACATCCGCAGAGCAGTCGGTGACGTTTGAGGGTGTATATGTCCGGGATGAAACGGTTTTATCCTATAATGGAAGCGGCAGTGTCTGCTATAACATACCGGACGGCGGACGAGTCGGCAGAAATGAAGCAGTGGCAAATATATATGCCAACAGCAGTGCAATTGAAATCAATCAGCAGATTGCGGATCTGGAGGAGGAACTGGAGGTGCTTGGCCGCATTTCCAATCCGGGTGTACTTCAGATGGCGCAGCCGTCCTCCCTTGCAGAGCAGGTTTCTCAGTATTATAAACAGATTGCTTATTGCAGAGACAGAGGTGATCTGGAGGGGATGAATCTGGCGAAGGAGGCTTACCGCATTGCGCTGAGTTCCTATCAGTTGGTCATCAACCAGGGTACGACGAATTATTCTGAGCAGATTGCAGAGATCGAAGCAGATATAAAGAGTCTGGAGACACAGCAGGAGCGACCTAAGGATACTGTTGTTGCGGAAAAGGCATCTTATTTCGTGAGCTATGCAGACGGCTATGAAGAGAAATTCTCTATACAGAATCTGAGCGGTATTACAAAGGATGATCTGCTTTCTGTCACAAATAATGATTCGATCAAGAGTGATACGATCATTGGTAAGACCATTGCCAGCTATGGCTGGTATATGCTGGGTCTGATTGATAACACAAAGCTGAATCTCCAGGTGGGAGATGATGCTGTTCTTTACCTTTCTACATCATCCGCAAGCACTGAGGTGACAGTCAAGGAACTGCGCCCGGGTGAATCGGCGAATGAAACGATGGTGGTGCTTTACTGTGAGCAGATGACCTCTGACTTTGTACAGAATCGTATTGAGCATGTTCGTCTGGTCAAGGGTGAATATGATGGCATCAAGGTTCCGAGAAGTGCCATTCGTTTCCGTGATGTGGAAGAAACTTCCACCAACGTGCTGACAGGAGAAGTGACAACTACAATGGTCAACTACCGCGGCGTGTATGTTCTGGACGGTGAAGAGGTTGTATTCCGCAAGCTGGATGTTATCTATGAAGGTGACGATTATGTGCTTTCTTCCATGAATGCCGGCAGCGGTTATCTGCTTTTGTACGATTCTATTATTGTAGAAGGAATTGATGCGGACGGAGGTGCTCAGTAATATGGAGAACTGTTTCGGATACATTGATGAAAACTACAAGCGAATTTGCTTTGATATGGAAGAGGCAAAAGCAAAATACCGGAAGCTTCATGAAGAAATTTCTTTGATGGCAGTAACCAAAACTGTACCGCCGGAGGCTGTTAATCATGCGATTTCCTGCGGCATACAGCTGCTGGGAGAAAACCGGGTGCAGGAGTATACGTCGAAAAAGGATTTTTACGATACATCTGCTTCGGTGCACTTTATCGGACATCTGCAAACCAATAAGGTGAAATATATTATCGAGGACATGGATCTGATACAATCTGTAGACAGCATACGTCTGGCGGCGGAGATCAACCGCCATGCAGAGCGTATCGGCAAACAGCAGCAGATCCTTGCAGAGGTCAACATCGGCGGGGAAGCGTCCAAAAGCGGAGTCTGTCCTGAGATGCTGATCGAGTTTCTTGAAGAAGTAGCAAAAATGCCGAATATCCGGGTAAAAGGGCTGATGACAATTCCTCCTCCGGGGGAAAACGAAAAATTTCTTTGCAAAATGCAGCAACTTTATCTTGACATTTCCTCTAAAAACATGGATAATATAGATATGGATGTTTTGTCTATGGGAATGTCCGGCGATTATGCAAAGGCAATTCAATATGGTTCCACTCTTGTCCGGATCGGCACAGGTCTGTTCGGTGCAAGAAAATATAAGTAAGCCGGGGTTTCCGGCAATCCGGTGTGTCCGGACAGCTGAACTGAGCCGCACAGTCGGTTCAGCCGGAACATTTGTATGTGCGGAGAATGGAGTTAGAAAAATGAGCATTTTAAATAATCTGAAAGATTTTTTTATTCCGGCAGAAGTAGAAGATGATAACGAGACAAGCTACAAGCGCGAAAGCGCAGAACCGGAGAATACGGAGTCTTCCTACAGCGGCAGTTCTTCTGCGTCTTCTTCCGCAGCACGTCGTGAATCCTATACATCTCAGTATGAGGAACGTAGAGCATCCGGTGTATCTGCTGGTGTATCCTCTTCTACAGGAGGAAATACATCCGGCAGTGCTTCGTACCGTACAGTACGCGCTGCATCTCCGACGCTTCAGGTTATCCTGGTAAAGCCTACTGAATATACCGATGCAAAGAAGATTGCAGATCACCTGATGAACAACAGAACAGTTGTACTGGTACTGGAGGATGCAACCGAGGCAACCAGAAGAAGAATCATCGACTTCCTGATTGGTGTGGTATATGCTATGAACGGCAATCTGAAGCCCATTGCGAATCAGACTTATATTGTAACTCCCCATGATGTTGGTCTGGTAGATCAGCTTGTCAGCGAACTGCAGGTCAAGGGTTACAGTTCTGATATGTCCGACTCTGTTCTGCGCTAAGTGAAGACATCGATACCAGAAACGCAGGCGGACCGTCTGCTGCTGGCGCATTTGCTGGATCTGGCAGAGCGCAGCAGCCGGGACTGTATCATGTACTGTTCCCGTTTCCTGGATGAGCGGCAGGTGTTTCTTGCGCAGCAATGGCTGTCCGGACGTTCGGACTGTCAGGTGCGCCTTTGGGGCGGATATGATGATGCGCAGAGAAAGATCTGCTGTGTGTATCCGGAATGGATGCTTCCTGAGGATGCAGAGCCTCCTCTCGTATGTCTCACCTTCCGATACCGGGAGACGGACAGCCTGACGCATCGGGATTTCCTGGGGGCTTTTATGTCCTGTGGAATTCAGCGTGAAACGATAGGCGATATTGTAATCGCTGCAGGCAAGGCACAGGCAATTGTCACAGAGGCAGTTGCGCCGCTTTTGCGTGAACTGACTAAAATCGGACGGTTTGGTGTGAAAGTAACGGATGATGTGCCGTTTGCTATGCAGACAGCACAGAATTTCCGGGAAATCAGCGGAACTGTGGCTTCTCTGCGAATCGATGCAGTCGCTGCGCTTGCGATCCGTGAGAGCCGTGAGAAAACAGTGCGGCTTTTGCAGCAGGACCGCATTACAGTAAATTATAGTCAGGCGGCATCACCGTCCTTGATGCTCAGCGAGGGCGATTTGTTTTCCGTACGGGGTTACGGAAAATTCCGTTTAAAATCTGTAACGGGTCTTTCTAAAAAAGGAAGATTGCATATATTGATTGAACAATTTCATTGAAAGGTGGATACATGATGATTACCGCAAACGATATTCATGAACTTCGATTTGAAAAGGCTGCTTTTGGTTATAAGCAGGAGGATATTGATGAGTTTCTGACCCAGCTGGAGCATGAACTGGAACTGAACCAGCAGGAGCTGGAGGACAGCAACAACAAGATTCAGGTACTGGCTGACAAGGTACGTGAGTATATGCGTGATGAGGATGCTCTGAAGGATGCACTGCTGGGTGCGCAGCGTCAGGGTCATCAGATCATTGCTGAGGCGAACGAACGTGCAGATGAAATCATCGCAGAGGCTAAGAGAAAGGCTGATGAGATGATGGACGAAGTGACTGTTCAGCACGATGCGCTTCTGAAGAGAAATCAGGAGGAGATCGCAGCAGCACATGAGCAGCTGGCTGATGCAAGAAAGAAGGTAGCAGATTTCAAGAAGGCTCTGTTTGATATGTACAGAGAGCATCTGGAGGTTCTGTCTGCTATGCCGGAGGAAGATGATACAGAGTTCGGTGTGAATTACACTTCCCCAGCAGCTGAGGCTGAAAAGGAAGAGGAACAGCTGTCTGCACCGTCTCAGAGTGACCCCTTTGCATCTTCTCAGTTCTCTGCAAAGGCAATTCAGGGCGCATATGAGCCGGGATTCGGCAAATCTGACGACGAAGAAGAGGCATAAACAATCAATTGATGGAAAGGAGGGTTTTTCGCTTCGGGCGAGAAACCGATTCGATATGGCACAGGATTACAATACGACCTTAAATTTACCGAAAACAGATTTCCCTATGCGAGGAAATCTGCCGAAACGGGAACCGGATACCCTTCAGAAGTGGGAAGAAGCTGATCTGTATGAGAAGATGGTGGCTCGCAATGAAGGCAAGCCTTCCTATATTCTCCATGATGGTCCGCCCTATGCAAATGGTGAGATCCATCTGGGAACTGCACTGAATAAGACGCTGAAGGATTTCATTGTAAAGTATAAGAATATGAGCGGCTTCTGTGCGCCTTATGTACCGGGCTGGGATACTCACGGTCTGCCGATTGAACTCAAGGCACTGAAAACCATCGGTGCTGACGGCGGCAGTATTTCACCGGTTGAACTGCGTAAGCACTGTAAGGACTTTGCGCTGACACATGTTCATAACCAGATGAATCAGTTCAAGAGACTGGGCAGCCTGGGTCATTATTGCGATCCGTACCTGACACTGAAGCCGGAATATGAGGCACGTCAGGTTGAGGTGTTCGGTGAAATGGCAAAGCGCGGCTATATGTACAAGGGTCTGAAGCCGGTTTACTGGTGTCCGGACTGTAACACCGCACTTGCAGAAGCTGAAATTGAGTACGAGAACGATCCGTGCTATTCCATCTATGTAAAGTTTAATGTTACAGATGACAAGGGTCTGTTCAGCGCAATGAATATTCCGCTGGATAAGGTATTCTTCGTAATCTGGACAACAACTACATGGACCATTCCGGGCAACCTGGCAATCTGCGTAGGTCCGGGATATGAATATACTCTGGTTAAGGTCGGAGATGAGTATTACTGCATGGCTCTGGAACTGGTTGCTGCAACTATGAAGGCAGCCGGCATTACAGAGTATGAGACAGTAGGTTCTTTCTTTGGCAATGAACTGGAAAATATGATGACCAAGCACCCGCTGTATGACCGTGGTTCCAAGGTGATCGTGGGTGATCATGTTACTCTGGAAAGCGGTACCGGCTGCGTTCATACTGCTCCCGGCTACGGCGTAGAGGACTTTGAGGTTGCCAAGAATTATGACGATATCGGCATTCTGGTATGCGTAGATGCAAAGGGACGTCAGACCGAAGAGGCAGGCGAGTTTGCAGGTCTGAATACAGACGAAGCAAACAAGGCAATTGCTGCAAAACTCACCGAACTGGGTGCAATGCTGGCAACCGAAAAGATCGTTCACCAGTATCCGCACTGCTGGAGATGCCATCAGCCGATTATTTATCGTGCAACAGAACAGTGGTTCTGCTCTGTAAACGGCTTTAAGGATGAGGCAATCAAGGCGATTGAGGATGTGGAATGGATTCCCGGCTGGGGTGAGGAACGTATCAAGGGTATGGTACGTGACCGCAGCGACTGGTGTATCTCCCGTCAGCGTACATGGGGTGTTCCGATTCCGATCATCTACTGTGCAGATTGCGGCAAGGCGATCGTAAATGATACTACGATTGCAAACATTGCAGATCTGTTCCGCAAGGAAGGCGCAGATGCATGGTGGGCAAAGGAAGCTGCTGAATTTATCTCTTCCGATGTGAAGTGTGAGTGCGGCTGCGCAAACTTTACAAAAGAATATGACATCATGGATGTATGGTTCGACAGCGGCGTTTCTCACAGTGCTGTTATGGAGCAGTATGACTGTCTGAGCTGGCCGGCTGACCTGTATCTGGAAGGTGCTGACCAGTACAGAGGCTGGTTCCAGTCCTCTCTGCTGACATCTGTTGTATATAAGGGTACTGCACCCTATAAGGCAGTCTGCACCCACGGCTGGGTTGTAGACGGTGAGGGCAGAAAGATGTCCAAGTCACTGGGCAACGGCATTATGCCGGATGAGATCATCAAGCAGTATGGCGCAGATATCCTGCGTCTGTGGGTTGCTTCCTCTGATTATCATTCCGATATCCGTATCTCTCCTGAGATTCTGAAGCAGCTGTCCGACGCTTATAAGAAGATCCGTAACACTGCACGTTACATTCTGGGTAATCTGGGCAACGGCGATGGCTTTAACCCCGATACAGACAGCGTAACCGATGAGGAACTGCTGGATATCGACCGTTGGGCGATTCTGAAGCTGGATGCGCTGATCGACAAGGTTTACAGCGGATACAATTCCTTTGATTTCCATGTTGTATTCCACAGCATCCACAACTTCTGCACAACGGATATGTCCAACTTCTATCTGGATATCATCAAGGATCGTCTGTACTGCGAACCGATGACCTCTGCTGCACGTCGTGCGGCACAGACCACCATCTACCGCATTCTGAGTGCAATTACACGTCTGGTCGCACCGATCCTTTCCTTTACAGCTGAGGAGATCTGGGGCTTTATGCCGCATTCTGCTGCGGATAATACAGACAGCGTATTCCTGAACGATATGCCGCAGAAGTCCGGTCTGACTGTATCCGAGGCATTCACTGCAAAGTGGAATCTGATTTATCAGACACGTATGGATGTGAATAAGGTTCTGGAAGAGAAGCGTAATGAAAAGCTCATTGGTAAGTCTCTGGAGGCAGCTGTAGTGATTGCAGCCGCTGATGAGGCTCAGTATGAGATGCTTGCGGGAGAGACAAAACTCCTGGAGGATGTACTGATCGTTTCATCTGTTACAGTGACTCGTTCTGATAACGGAGAAACTGCATATACTGTGACCAAGGCAGAGGGTGAAAAATGCGAACGCTGCTGGATTTACTCCACAAGCGTTGGTACACATACGACTCATCCGACACTGTGCGCACGCTGCGCAGGTGTCGTAGAGGAATAAAGCTTCACACAGCCTGTCGTATCAGCGGCAGGCTGTCTCTATAAGTAGGAAAGGAGTTCCATTTGCTGATTTTTGCAATTGTAACTGTTGTAGTTCTGGTCGGCATCGACCAGCTGATTAAACTCTGGGCAATATATGTATTACAGGAAAAGGAAACCATGCCGTTTCTGCATATTGGTGATTTTGAAATACTTGATCTGACTTATCTGGAAAACAGCGGTGCTGTATTCGGCAGCTTTGCAGGAATGCGCTGGCTGCTGGTAGGCTGTACGAGTATTATGCTCATCGCCTGTATCTGGGGGCTTGTACGCTACCATGAGCGTTCCAGAGTTATGTGTATCAGCCTGATCCTGATTCTGGCAGGCGGTATCGGCAATCTGATCGATCGTCTGTTCCGGGGCGGTCTGGTTGTAGACTATTTCGAAGTAAAATTCTTTGATTTTGCAATTTTCAATTTTGCGGATTGCTGCGTAGTGGTGGGAATTTTCCTGTTTATCTTCTATCTGCTTTTTATTGACTCGAAAATTGACAAGAAAAAGAAGGCGGAGGCAGAGGCTGCCCGGTCCCAGAAGGAGTCTGTAAGCAATGGCTGAGCAGATCACGCTTCACGTACCGGAAGAGAGCTCCGGCGTTCGGC
>JAFURN010000103.1 GCA_017480865.1 Ruminococcus sp.
TACAGCTGCTTTTTCAATGAAATTTATGGAGAGGAAGAATAATTATGAGTAACCCTATGCAGGATCTGTACGATGTAGTACTGGACAGAAAGAGAGTTTACGACAGCGGAGAGGTAAACATTGAGGATCAGAAGTCCTATACATGCTATCTCTTTGACAAGGGTCTTGATAAGATCCTGAAGAAGTGCGGCGAGGAATGCACAGAGACAATTATCGCTGCCAAGAACCATGACAATGACGAGCTGAAGAATGAGATCAATGATCTGCTGTATCACCTGATGGTACTGTGTGTTGAGAATGGTCTCAGCTGGGCAGAGGTAGAAGAGGTACTGGTTGAGCGCAGTGCGAAGATCGGCAATCTCAAGACCTTCAAGAACGTAGATAAAAATTCATAAGGAGTTGTCACACTCCATAAACCTCCTGAATACACTGTAAGGAAGATGCATGCCGTTTCCGGTAAGCACAGACTTATGGCAGGAGGTTTTTTTATGAGCAAATTTCATTCCGCAGGGGAATCTTGTCCCGATGCAGTTCCGGTAAAGGTGAACCGTGTTTTTGACAGCTGCAGTGACCGCGACTGTCTGTCAGGTGTACAGATCGTTCTGGACGGCGGCGAACTTCCATCCAGCGTGACTCTTGTAAAAAGCCGTTGTGTCCGTGTCACAGATATCTGCATGAATATTGAGCCGGTACCATTTAACCGGGGATTTTATTCGATTGATCTGACCTATACATTCCGGGTAGAACTGATGGCGTATGAACGCGCCTGCGGAAGCCCCACACTGATCACCGGTACTGCGTATGCAGGAAAGAATGTGATCCTTTATGGCGGCGAAAGCAGCAGCAAGACCTTTTTCAGCAATACAGATGCTGCGCCAGCGGATACCGGAACCGGCTGCTGCTGCGATACTGTGAACCTTCCGACAGCAGCCGTACAGGTAGTGGAGCCCATAGCCCTGGAAACACGGATCGGTACGGTATGTCCGCCTGTTACGGATGGATGCACTCCGGCTCCTGTGCGAACGGTAATTATGACGCTGGGTCTGTTTTCTGTTGTTGAACTATACCGTCCGGCAACCATTCTGGTTCCCACATATGAATATACCATTCCCACCAAGGAATGTCATAATGATACAGAGTCTCCTTGTGCTGTATTTGACAGGATCCGATTCCCGGCAGAGGAATTCACATCGGGATGCGGTGCTGCTCCCGAGACGGGTTCCGATTGCGGCTGCGGTTATTCCGGCAATTCCGAGGATGAAAATGATTCGTAAAAGATACGAAGGGCGGCAGCTGCCGCCCTTTTTCATAAAGGGAGTGTATTATGAAACGACAGGCATATGAAGAACAACAGCGCAGCATCCGCATATTTCTGATGATGTTTGCAGCCCTTGCAGCGGGTGTATTTCTATTGATTCGTCTGGATCATAGCATTCGTCCGACAGCGGAAGCGATCTGCGCTGAGGAATGCCGCCGATATGCCTCTCAGCTGATCGGAAGCAGCATACAAAAAACACTGCTGGAGCATCCGTATGATTATGCGGATTTTGCAGAACTGATTTATGATGAAGCGGGGAACATCACCGCAGTGGAAACTCTGACCGGAAATGTCAACCGCTTGCAGACACAGCTGCTGAGCGATGTGAATGAAGTGCTGGAGGAAAGCCGGGATCATGAGATATCTGTTTCGCTGGGAACAGCAAGCGGTGTATGGATCTTTGCAGGACACGGACCAGAGGTCCCGCTGCGCTTTTTGCCGGTAGGGAGTGCCGCTGTACAGCTTGTCAGTCAGCTTGAATCTGCCGGAATCAACCAGACCTGTCATACCATTCTGGTGCAGGTATCCCTTCATGTGGCTGGTGCGATTCCATTTTGTAAAACAGAAACCGATGTGACCTATGAGTATCTTCTGACGGAAACGATTCTGGTAGGGGATGTTCCCGATGCGTATGCAGTTTTCGGACCGTGACAGGAAATTACAAAAAATACTGGTAAGAAACGGAGAAGTGTGGTATAATAAGAAGGTAAAAAACCAATATATGGAGGAATCTGAATATGCAGAAGGAAGAAGCAAAAAAGCGGATAGAAGCACTCTCCAGAGAACTGGAGATGCACAATTACCGCTATTATATACTGAACGATCCGTCCGTATCGGATTATACCTATGATGAAAAAATGCGGGAACTTCGCAGCCTGGAGGCGGAATATCCGGATCTGCTGCTGCCGGCGTCTCCCAGTCAGCGTGTAGGCGGCGGTGCATCCAGCACCTTTGAAAAGGTAACACATGCAGTACAGATGGCAAGTCTCCAGGATGTATTTTCCTTTGAGGAGGTTGCTGCCTTTGTGCAGCGCTGCAAGGAGCAGCTGAGGGACCCCCGGTTTGTGGTCGAACCGAAGATCGATGGTCTGTCAGTGTCGCTGGAATATAAAAACGGGATCCTGACACGAGGCTCTACAAGAGGGGATGGTTTCATGGGGGAGGATGTGACCATGAACCTGAAAACCATTCATACTGTGCCGCTGCAGCTGAAGGAGGCACCGTCGTATCTGGAGGTAAGAGGCGAGGTCTATATGTCCCGTAAGCGTTTTGAGAAGCTTGCACAGCAGCAGGAGGAAAACGGTGAAACGCCCTTCAAGAATCCCCGGAATGCAGCATCTGGTTCGCTCCGGCAGAAGGATGCATCGGTTACCGCAAAACGCGGACTTGATATTCTGATTTTCAACATTCAGCAGATCGAAGGTGTAACACTGACTGACCATAAAGCGTCTATTGATTATCTGGCAGATCTGGGGCTGACAACCGTTTCGCAGAGTGATCTGCTGAACGATACCGAGCAGATTCTTGAGGAGATCCGCCGTATTGGTGAGGAGCGCAGCAGCTATCCTTATGATATTGACGGTGTTGTGGTAAAGCTGGATTCCTTCTCACAGCGTGAGGAGATGGGTTCAACCTCCAAGGTACCCAAGTGGGCAGTTGCGTATAAGTTTCCGCCGGAGGAGAAGGATACGATTCTCCGGGACATTGAAATCGGCGTAGGCAGAACGGGTGTGATCACGCCAGTTGCTGTATTTGACCCGGTGCGTCTGGCTGGTACGGATGTATCCCGTGCAACGCTTCACAATCAGGATTTTATCAATGAAAAGGGAATTTGCATCGGAGATACTATTGTGGTTCGAAAGGCGGGAGAGATCATCCCGGAGGTGGTGCGTGCAGTGCGTCATGCAGAGAATGCAGTTTTGTACCATCTTCCTGAGAAATGTCCGGTATGCGGAACCAGGGCGGAGCGTGATGAAACAGAGGCAGCCTTGCGCTGTCCGAATCCTGACTGTCCGGCACAGCTTATGAAGCGTATGATCCATTTCGCTTCAAAGGATGCGATGAATATTGACGGTCTGGGTCCTCAGAATCTCATTGCTCTGAGCGAGGCAGGACTCATTCATTCGGTAGCGGACCTGTACACGCTGAAAAAGGAGGACCTGCTTCGGCTGGAACGTTTTGCGGAAAAGTCGGCGGAGAATCTCCTTGCTGCAATTGAAAAGTCGAAGGAAAATCCCCTTGACCGTTTGATTTTCGGTCTGGGCATCCGGAACATCGGCAGAGGAGCGGCAAAGCTTTTGTGTGAGCGTTTTCCCTCCATGGAGCAGATCCAGAATGCATCTGCAGAGGAAATCGCAGAAATTGAGGGCTTTGGAGCAGTTATGGCAGAAAGCGTAGTTACTGCCTTTGCAGAGCCGCACCTGAGAGCGCTGTCTGCACGTCTGTCAGAAATGGGTGTACGTATGACATATGATGCAGCTGTGGTAACGGATCGTCGATTTGAGGGATTGACCTTTGTACTGACCGGCACACTTTCCACCATGAAGCGCAGCGATGCCAAAGCATTGATCGAACAGTACGGCGGAAAGGTCAGCGGCAGTGTTTCCAAAAAGACCTCCTATGTTGTTGCAGGTGAGGAGGCAGGCAGTAAGCTGGATAAGGCGAATGCACTGGGAATTCCAGTGGTATCAGAAGAAGAACTGATTCAGATGACCGGGCAGGAGGGATGAGTCTATGAAAATTGACATTGCTCATCTTGCAGGACTGGCACATCTGCATATAGATAAGGAACAGCTTCCGCAGTTTGAAAAGGATATGCAGGCGATAGCGGATATGATGGGACAGCTTCCGGAGCTTGATGATATTCTGGAGCCGGATGCAGAAAATGCCATGCCGCTTCGTGCAGATGTTCCGGAGGAAAACAAATTTACAAGGGACGAACTGCTTGCCAATGCACCCTGTACGGAGTCTGGCTGCTTTGCAGTTCCGAAAATTGTGGAGCAGGAGGCATAGGTATGAAGCTTTATAGAAAAACTGCCTCTGAATTATCGGCAATGCTGCGGAAAAGAGAGTGCAGTGCGGCGGAGATCTGCAAGGATACACTGGCACGTATTCATGTAGCAGAAGACAGAATTGGTGCATATATTACGCAGTGTGAGGATGTCATGCAGCAGGCACAGAAGGTTGACAAGGCACTTGCCGCAGGAGAAGTGCTGCATCCTCTGGCGGGAATTCCGGTTGCAGTCAAGGACAACATTTCCACAAAGGGGATTCGTACTACCTGCGCCTCCCGCATGCTGGAGCATTATGTTCCGCCTTATGATGCTACTGTCATAGAAAAGCTGCGCCGTGCGGGCATGATTCTCATAGGAAAAACCAATCTGGATGAATTTGCCATGGGTGCTTCTACGGAAACGTCCTATTTCAAGAAGACGCATAATCCGCACAATACGGAATATGTACCAGGCGGTTCCTCCGGCGGCAGTGCAGCAGCAGTTGCAGCAGGAGAGACCATACTTGCTCTTGGCAGTGATACGGGCGGATCTGTCCGGCAGCCGGCTGCATTCTGCGGTATCGTAGGCTTAAAGCCCACCTACGGCAGTGTATCACGGTATGGACTGATCGCCTATGCATCCTCTTTGGACCAGATCGGTGCTATGGGAAGATCCGTGCATGATACAGCGATGCTTTACAGCCTGATCTGCGGCTACGATAAAATGGATGCTACCTCCGTGCAAAAAAGCTATCCCGACTTTGCTGCTGCATGCAGTGCTGATATCCGGGGTCTGCGCATCGGTGTTCCGAAGGAATATTTCGGAGACAACGTGCATCCTGCGGTGCAGGCAGCGGTGTGGAAAGGCATCCGTTTGCTGGAACGGGGCGGTGCTGTTGTCAAGGAGATTTCTTTCCCGAGTATGGAGTACGCTGTGAATGCGTATTATATCATTGCCTCTGCGGAGGCGTCCTCCAATCTGGCACGCTATGACGGTGTACGGTATGGCTTCCGTGCAGAAAAAACCGACAGTCTTACTGATATGTATGTAAAGACCCGGAGCCTGGGCTTCGGGGACGAGGTGAAGCGGCGCATCATGCTGGGCACATTTGTTCTCAGCACGGAGTGCTACGATGCATATTATAAAAAAGCCCTGCTGATGCAGCGAAGGATCAAGCAGGAGTTTGCGGATGCTTTTCAGATGTGTGATGTTCTGATCACACCGGTTTACCCGACAGCCGCATTTCAGCCGGGTGCGCTGGCGGAGCATCCTTTGATGCGGTATACAGGTGATATCTGTACCGTTCCGGCAAATATAGCAGGACTTCCGGCAATCAGTGTACCCTGCGGTATGACAGAGCAGGGCTTGCCTATCGGAATGCAGATAACCGGTCCGCATTTTGCGGAGCAGACCATTCTGAACGCTGCGTATGCCTATGAGACCCTTTGCGGCGGATTTCCCATGGGAGGTGCTGTCTGATGAAAGCGTATGAGGTCGTGATCGGTCTGGAGGTTCATGCCGAACTGAATACAGCGTCCAAAATCTATTGCAGCTGCCGGAATTCCTTCGGCGGAGTACCGAACACACAGGTTTGTCCTGTCTGCATGGGGCTTCCCGGTGCATTGCCCACACTGAATGAAGCTGTTGTGGAATATGCAGTTCGTATGGGACATGCCCTGAACTGTCAGATCCATACGGTCTGCCGGCAGGACAGAAAGAATTATTTTTACCCGGACCTTCCGAAAGCGTATCAGATTTCCCAGGCAGAAATCCCGCTTTGCGAAAACGGTTATCTGGATATTCTGGCAGATGGCGAATGGAAACGTATTCGTGTGAATCGCATCCACATTGAGGAGGATGCGGGAAAGCTGCTGCACGATGACAGATACAGCGGCTCTCTTGTGGACCTGAACCGCTGCGGTGTTCCGCTGATTGAAATTGTTTCCGAGCCGGATATGCGCAGCAGCGCAGAGGCAAAAGCATACCTGGATGCCATCAAATCCATACTGCTGTACCTTGGAATATCGGACTGTAAAATGCAGGAGGGTTCACTTCGCTGCGATGTCAATGTTTCTGTCCGTGAAAAGGGTGCTGGGGCGTTGGGCGTACGCTGTGAGATGAAGAATGTCAACAGCTTCCGTGCGGCTGTACGCAGTATTGAATATGAAGCGAAGCGGCAGATCGGGATTCTGGAGGCGGGCGGTACCATCCAGCAGGAAACCCGCCGCTGGGATGATGCCAAGGGAAGAAGCTTTGTGATGCGTACCAAAGAGGATGCCCAGGATTATCGCTTTTTTCCGGAGCCGGATCTGGGGACGATCGTTCTGGAACCAGCAAAGGTGCAGGCACTCAGGGAGAGTATTCCCGAGCTGCCGGGTGCGAAGGTGCAGCGGTATCAGGAGGATTTTGGCTTTTCGCCGACAGAAGCCATGCTGATTGCGGAACATAAGGAGAGAGCGGCACTGCTGGATGCCTGCACAGAACTTGGAAAATGCAAGCCGAAGAGCATCTGCAACTGGATCTTATCCGATGTTGCGAAGTATAGCAATGATACAGGAAAGCCGATCTGTGAAACACCGCTGACAGCGGAAGGACTTACCACACTGATCGAACAGGTGGAAAAAGGCGTGATCTCCAACACGGCAGCCAGGCAGGTGTTTGCCGTTATGATGGAAACAGCGCAGGAACCCCT
Organism: Ruminococcus sp.; assembly: GCA_017480865.1. GTDB lineage: Bacteria > Bacillota > Clostridia > Oscillospirales > Ruminococcaceae > Ruminococcus_C. The sequence goes on from JAFURN010000103.1 coordinate 7,004, forward strand.
TGTGATCATAGAGAAATTGGGGCTTGTGCAGAATTCCGACCGGGATTTCCTGGAGCAGCTTGTAACAGAGATCCTGGCGGATCATGCAAAGTCTGTCTGTGACTATAAAAACGGCAAAACCAATGCACTGGGTTATCTGGTCGGTCAATGTATGAAGCGTTCGGGCGGCAAGGCGAATCCGGCTATGATCAGAGAACTTGTCGCAAAAAAGCTTCACGAATAAAAGAAAGAATCCACTGCCGGGAAGCGGTGGATTCTTGTTTCATACAGATGCATCGGGAAAATATTTTTTTGCAAAGGTCGGAATGCCGCAGGTGAACCGTCTGCCGTTCAGATAGGCAAGAGGGGATTCCTTTTCGGGTTCGAATTGCAGCCGGTATGCACAGAGCTGCTGATATTTGCAGCGGTGTGCACGGTTTTTCTCAGAATTTCCATACTTGTCGTCTCCCAGAAGCGGTGCGCCAGCAAACGCCATATGCGCACGGATCTGATGAGTGCGTCCTGTTATAAGGTTAATTTTCACCAGGCAGAGGTTATCCTTTCGTGCAAGAACATTGTATTTTGTGATGATCTCACGGTAGCCGCTCAGTTGCTTTCCGGAGATTTTCACAATTTTTCCATCACGAGGCTTATAATGCCAGGCATGCAGAGTATCCTGTTTTTTAGGCGGAGGACTTACCGTTACACACAGATAGGACTTGTGAATGCGGTTTTCCCGGATGAGACGGTTCAGTTCCCGGAGAGCCGCTGCATTTTTTGCGGCAATTACCAGTCCGCTTGTATTTCTGTCCAGACGATTGCACAGCGCCGGAGAAAAGGCATGCTCCTGCTCCGGCTTGAAGCTGCCGTTATGATAGAGATAGTGCAGCACCCGGGCGATCAGCGTATCCTCCGACTGGTGATCATCCTCGTGAACCACAAGTCCTGCCGGTTTATAAACAAGCATAAGGTTCTCGTCCTCATAGATGATATCCAGTTCTGCCGGTGCCTTCCGGAACGCATATTCTTTCGGTGTCTGTGCCTTCTGCGGCGCAAAGAATTCATCATGGATATAACAGGTCACCACATCGCCAGCCTGGAGCATTTGTGCGCAGTCTGCCCGTTTGCGGTTGACCTTGATTTTTTTGGTGCGGAGAAATTTATACAGCATTCCCTGCGGAAGCTTTGGTATTGCCTTGCGCAGGAACTTGTCCAGTCTCTGTCCGCAGTCATTCTCTTGAATCAGAAATTCTTTCATTGTGAAAAGCTGCAAAAAGTGCAGCAACTCCTTTTTTGTTTTATAAAGCACAAGCTGCGCAGAGTGTTGCCATCCCGCAGTTTTTGTGGTATAATAACAGTATATCATATTTCTGATGAAAAGAAAAGAGGTTTTGATAAAATTGAACGCGCCGGATACAGAGAAAAAGAAAAATGTAAACGCAGGTCATCGTCAGCGTATGCGGTCACGCTTTCTTGCAGGAGGACTGAACGGTTTTCAGCATCATGAGATTCTGGAACTGCTCTTATACTATTCGATTCCTCGCAGAGATACCAATAAAATTGCCCATAATCTGATGGAACGGTATCACAGCTTTTCCGGTGTTTTCGAAGCAGATCAGAACGACCTCATGCAGATCGATGGTATCAGTGAAAGTACAGCAGTTTTCCTGAAGCTGATCCCGGAGGTGTGCCGTGCGTATCTGATGAGCAAGCAGGATGATCCGACGAAGCATGTACATCGGAAAGAACTCAAGGAACTTCTTGCCAGCCGTTTCGTCGGAGTTGTCAATGAAGAGGCACATATTCTTTGCCTGGATGCGCAAATGCGCGTGATCGGCATAGAAAAGGTGGGAGACGGAGAAAGCAACTCCGTGAATCTGAAAATTCGCTCAATTGTAGAAATTGCGCTGCGTACAAGATGTTCGCATATCATTCTGGCGCACAATCATCCTCATGGAAACACGCAGCCGTCTTCCGCAGATCTATTTGTCACACGGAGACTGCAAAAAATTCTTCAGCAGCTGGATGTCAGACTGGAGGATCACTATATTGTAGGAGAAAAGGTAGTTTCTCTGCGTGATATGGGTTATTTTGATTCTATGATGTAAGCGCACCTGTTTCGCATCTTCTGAAACAGGCTCTGATCAATTCTGGAAAGGAACACATGTATGGAACGATTTGAACTGGTATCGGAATATAAACCAGCCGGTGATCAACCGGAGGCAATTGCCGCACTGGTCAAGGGCTTGCAGGACGGGCAGAAGGAGCAGACACTTCTGGGCGTAACCGGCTCGGGTAAGACCTATACCATTGCAAATGTCATTGCGCAGGTGAACAAGCCGACCCTTGTTCTTGCCCATAATAAGATTCTGGCAGCACAGCTTTGCTCGGAGTTCAAGGAATTCTTCCCGAACAATGCGGTAGAATATTTTGTATCCTACTATGACTATTACCAGCCCGAAGCATATGTCCCCAGTACAGACAGCTATATTGAAAAGGACTCCTCCATCAATGACGATATTGATAAGCTGCGCCACTCTGCAACCATGGCACTTGCGGAACGGAGAGATGTTATCATCGTTGCCAGTGTTTCCTGTATTTATTCACTGGGCAGCCCCGAGGAGTATCGTGCGATGGCAGTTTCCGTCCGTCAGGGCATGGAGAAATCCCGTGATGATCTGGTCAATGAACTGGTAGGTATTCAGTATGAGCGGAACGATATCAACTTTGTCCGCAACAAATTCCGTGTACGGGGAGATGTGCTGGAGATATTTCCGGCAAGTTATAATGATACAGCGATTCGTATTGAATTTTTTGGAGATGAGATCGACCGTATTACAGAAATCAATGTGGTAACAGGTGAGGTTCTGGGAAGGCTTTCCCATGCAGCGATTTTTCCTGCCTCTCACTATGTCGTGGGCGGTGATAAGGTGCAGCGCGCCGTTGCGGAGATCGAACAGGAACTTCAGGAGCGAGTTGCCTTTTTTGAGGCGAATCATAAGCTGCTGGAAGCCCAGCGCATTGAGCAGCGCACTCATTATGATATGGAAATGCTTCAGGAGATCGGCTTCTGTACAGGGATTGAGAATTATTCCCGTGTACTTGCAGGACGTGCGCCGGGCAGTACGCCTATGACGCTTATTGACCATTTTCCTGAGGATTTTCTTCTGGTTGTAGATGAAAGCCATGTGACTCTGCCGCAGGTAAGAGCCATGTCCGCAGGTGACAAAGCAAGAAAAACAACGCTCATCGACTATGGCTTTCGTCTGCCAAGCGCCTTTGATAACCGTCCGCTGAATTTTGCGGAGTTTTATGACCACATTCATCAGGCGATTTATGTCAGCGCAACACCGGGCGATTTTGAAAAAGAACATTCCGCACAGATCGTGGAGCAGGTGATCCGTCCTACAGGACTTGTGGATCCTGAGATTCTTGTAAAGCCAGTCAGCGGTCAGATCGAAGACCTGTACTCTGAGATACAGATCCGCACGGAAAAGGATGAACGTGTTCTGGTAACCACTCTGACGAAAAAAATGGCAGAGGACCTGACCGACTATCTGGAGAGTATGGGTGTACGGGTGCGTTATCTCCACCACGATGTGGATACGGTAGAGCGTATGGAGATCATCCGTGATCTGCGTCTGGGTGAGTTTGACGTGCTGGTGGGAATCAATCTGCTTCGTGAGGGCCTTGATATTCCCGAAGTATCACTGGTTGCGATTCTGGATGCGGATAAGGAAGGCTTTTTGCGCAGTGAGACATCTATGATTCAGACCATCGGACGTGCAGCACGTAATGCCCATGGACAGGTCATTATGTATGCAGATGAGGTAACAGGTTCTATGGAACGTGCCATTGTGGAGACGGAACGCCGCCGTGAAAAGCAGATCGCCTTTAATGAAGCGCATGGCATCGTTCCGAAGACCATCCGCAAGGAGATCCGTGATGTCATTGATATCCGCTCCAGGGAGGAGGTTGAGCAGACTGTTTCTGCAAAACCGAAGATGACAGCTAAGGAAAAACAGGCACTCATTGAGGAACTGACCAGACAAATGAAGGAGGCAGCAAAGCTTCTGGAATTCGAGCATGCAGCCTATCTGCGTGATAAGATACAGGAACTGGAGGGTAAAAAGAAGAAATGAACGATAAAATCATCATACGAGGCGCGAGAGCCAACAACCTGAAGAATATCAGTGTGGAGATCCCCCGTGACAAGCTGGTGGTAATGACCGGACTTTCAGGCTCGGGAAAATCCTCTCTCGCTTTTGATACTATTTTTGCGGACGGACAGCGCCGTTATATGGAGAGCCTGTCCTCCTATGCACGTATGTTTCTGGGACAGATGGAAAAGCCTGATGTTGACAGTATCGAAGGTCTTTCACCTGCGATCTCCATCGATCAGAAAACCACATCCAAGAATCCCCGTTCTACAGTGGGAACGGTTACGGAGATCTACGATTATCTGCGTCTGCTGTATGCCCGCATCGGTATTCCGCACTGTCCCGTATGCGGACGTGAAATTCATCAGCAGTCTGTGGATGAAGTTGTGGATAAGGTGATGCAGCTGGAGGAAGGCACACGCATTCAGCTTCTGGCTCCCATTGTACGCGGCAGAAAAGGAACGCATGCAAAGGAACTGGAACGTGCAAAGAAGAGCGGCTTTGTCCGTGTGCGTGTTGACGGCAATCTTTATGATCTTTCCGAGGAGATCGCGCTGGAAAAGAACATCAAGCATCATATCGAGATCGTGGTGGACCGTCTTGTGGTGAAGGACTCGATCCGTTCCCGTCTGACAGACAGCCTGGAGACTGTATTCTCTCTGACCGGCGGTCTTGCGGTTGTGGATGTGACCGGACAGGAGGAGATGCTTTTCTCCCAGAATTATGCCTGCCCGGAGCATGATATTTCCATGGAGGAGCTTTCTCCGAGAATGTTCTCTTTCAACAATCCCTTTGGTGCGTGTGAGAATTGTACGGGTCTTGGTGTGTTTCAGAAAATCGACCCGGAACTGATCCTGCCGAATAAGGATCTGAGCATACGTCAGGGTGCGATCAAAGCCCCCGGCTGGAATACACTGGATGAAAAATCCATTGCCATGATGTACTACGGTGCCCTCAGTGCA
>JAFURN010000104.1 GCA_017480865.1 Ruminococcus sp.
GTGCGGTTCACACTATCCCGCACTCACTTTGAGTGAGTCTCCTTGTTACTTCTCTCCGTCAAGGCATTTTCAGTTATTACAATACATTATAACACCTTTCCTATGCGGTGTCAAGAGTTTTTTATGATTTTTCATTGCTGCCGCTGCCTTTAATCTGCATTTATATCATCCTTCCTATCGGCTGACAGCCTTGCGATTATTATGTTCAAGCCTCTTTTACTCAAGATACACTCCTACTTCTTTAATGAACCGAATTTGATCAGAATATCATGAAAATTTTTTCGACTACATAAAAGACAGGGACAATTCCTTCATTTGAACGAGGATGGATTATTGTATAAAACACTCCGCGTTGAAATCTATAAATTATGGTAAGATAAGCACAAAAGAATTCTGCAATTTGGGATTGCTTCTGCCGCAAATCTGCTTTGTAAATGGGGAGAATTTACGAAAGAAATTGCGCATTTCAAGTCAGAATGTATCATGAAGAATAGTATATGCGATTTTTGAGAATTTCATGTGATAATGGCGAAAAAATAATATTTTAAGAGGGTGATATATTGAAAAAATGGATTTCAGGCATTGTAGCTGGTTTTGCTGCAATACAGCTTTTCTCTATTGCTGTTTCCGGTGATGAACTTCCCTCAATCACTGGAAGTCCAATTGATCTTAACAATCAGGAGGAACAGATCGTAGCTGTATCGCTCAGTGCTAATCCGGGAATTATGGGCTTTAAGCTTCACTTTGAATATTCCGAGGAGACGGTTCAGATCCTTCATGCAGAGAAAGGTACTGTTACAGCATTGGGGAACTTCACAGATAATATCGGTGTTCATGATGAGACATTCGATTTGATGTGGAATTACACGGAGGATGTAACAGAGAATGGCACGATTGCTTTGATTCACCTGAAACCTTTGACTGCGGAGCCTTTTGAAATTGCAATATCCTACAGTGCGCCCGATACCTTCAATGAGGCGTGGGAGGATGTGGCTTTTATATGCAATCCGATTCTCGCAGAAGCTGATGTCGATACAGAAGAGGAGGGCTTGTCTGATGCTTTAGAAATTACAAATATGCAGACGGAATCCGTGATTACAGGTGTCCTCATGCAGATGGATGCAGATACACTGGATAACCTGGATGAAACAACTGAAGCAGCGATTTGTGCAGAGGTAAACCGGAAAATTTCAAGTCTGTACCGGACAGAGAATGAATACTATTCTGATTTCAATGAAATGGCGGAAGATTATAAAACTCGCTTGACAGAAAAACTGAAGGAGGATGCAGAAGAACTGGATACATCAAAATCTGCATCTGCACTGATTGAAGCGTATCTGGCGGAAAGCGGTGAACAGGAGGTTACAGCGGATAATGTTGCAAATCTGAATGCAGTATTCATGCAGGAAGGCCTTGATGCAATCTATGAAAAGTATCTTTCTGCTGAAGAACTGCGGGATTCTTATATTGCGATCTATGGCGGGGAGCAGAATTCCGGAGCAGGTGATAGTTCTCATTTAAAAAAATCGTCCCACACAGTACTGATTTGCATAGCGGCAGCAGGCAGCACTGGATTGTGCGGTGGTTTTATATTATACCTTTACAGGAGGATGAAAAATCGTGAAAAGCAAAAATAAGTTTTTGACCAGAATGCTCTCGGGATTTGTGAGTTTCACTGTTGCTGCGGGAATGCTTTCGGGAACAACGGTTCTGGCGCAGAGCAATAGGATCTCCACGTCAGAGACTACAGTTCTTGCAGGCGCAGAAGCGTCCATACCCATCGAAATCAGCGGCAATACAGGAATTGCAGGTTTTGGTATTTACATTACATATGACCCGGACGTTATAACGCCTGTGGATGTGGATGATTCACAGGGACTGATTGCAGGCTGTACAGAAAATTCCATTGGCGGCACACTGGCATCTCTGCCCGAAAATACAGTTAAAGTTATGTATTCGCAGGCGGAGAATATGAGTGAGGACGGTCTGCTGTTTGACTTTGTATGCAGCATTGATGCACAGGCGGTTGGCTCCACAACTCTGCAAATCAGCTATGAGCAAGGAGATACCATCAATGCGGACATTGAAGATGTCGTTCTTTCCTGTCAGGATATCACCCTTGAGATTCAGAATGATGCCTATGATGCAATGCCTGCGCTTGTTCTTTCTGCAAATCATGCAATGGCAGGCGAGGCGGTGACCGTTGAGGCAGTTCTCTCAAATAAGGGAAGTCTCTCTGCTGCGGAGTTTTCTATTTCATATGATGCTGAAAACTTTACTTACCGTGATATTACTGCCGCAGAAAATGTAATGTGCAATCCTATACAGAATGAAAACGGTACTTTTTCTTTCGCACTGGACGGACTGTCGCTGGCAGAAGAGGGAAGCGTTCTGTTTTCTTTGACTTTTGAAAGCTCTGATACGGCAGATGCTGGCACCTATAATTTTACTGGTATTTCTGATGCCGTCAGCGGAGCTGATGATATCCATATTGTAGGCTGCCGCAGTGTGATTTCTCCTTCGGAAACAAGTGATTCAGCACGTATCTTCAGTGATGACAGGGTTACAGCTGATTATGGTGAGACACTTACGGTTCCGGTTTATATCAGCAATAATAAAGGAATTACAGGCTATAAACTGATTTTCAACTATGACAGTTCTTATATGACGCCTGCTGATGTTACCGATGCAGGACTGTTTCCGGGTACATTCAACTGTAACCTTGACAAGGAAAACCAGGTCGTTATCCTGTGGAATCATAGTGATAACGTTTATGAGAACGGCCATATTTTTGACCTTGTGTTTACAGTGAATACCGAAGAAACTGTAGATACGGAGATTATTGCAGATTACAGTCAGCCTGATACCTTTGTTCACGATGATGAAGAAGGAATCGACTATGATGTTACTATGATCTGCAGCAATATTGCAGTTTCTCTGAATGAGGCAGTGACAACTACAACATCCGCAGAGACGACTGCGGTGCAGACCACTACAACAACGACTTCTGTCACAACTGCTGAAGAAACAACAGCTTCCTCGGATGAGAGTACATCGGCTGCCCAGGAAACAACAACAATCTCTTCAGAAAGTTCAGCTTCAGAAACCACTACCAGCCTCACAACCAGTAGCAGTTCAGATACGGTTATTACTACTATACAGACAACCACTGCCGCATCTGCTGCAACATCTACAGCTGCATCCACTACAATATCTACAGTTTCTGTAATAACTACAACTGCTGCTTCTGATTCCAGTGTCACATCAGCTGGTCCCACCACAGAATCCACAACCGCTACAACAGTGACCACTACAGCTGCGGATACTAAGCCGACAAGCACAACAAGTTTGACGGAGACAACAACTGCAGCTACAGGATCATCTGGAATTACGACCTCGGCAGCTGTAACTACATCCGGCAGATCGGATACCGTTACTACTACTATAGAAACAACCACAGCCGCATCTGTCACAGTATCTACGGTTTCTACAACAGCAACAACTTCCACCTCTGATTTCGGTGTTACATCGGCAGGTCCCACAACGATGTCCACAACCGGAACAACGATAACTACAACAGCAGCAACGACTGAACCGACAAGGACAACAGCTGCATCTGCCTCGGCGCCGGTTATTGAAACAACGGTAACAGCTGTAACAACAGCAACAACTGTAACAACATCTGTATCAGAAACCGTTACCACTGTTTCTACAGCAGCAACAACGACAGCATCAAGCTTCAGTGTTACATCAACAGAATCAACAACATCTGCAACAGCAGCAACCACCACAACCTCGGACGCAGTGACGACAGATACTGTTGATTCTACTGTAACTACATCAGCTTCTGCTTCGACTACATCCAGAACTACAATGACTACAGCCTCTGTTACACAGAGCGAGACAACAGCTGCAACAGAAACCGCCACAAGCGAGTCAACAACATCTGTATCAGCTGAAACTACAACGAAAAACACAACAGCAACCACTACAGCAACTACAACCGTAACCACAGGTTCTCAAACACTTCGTACAGTTGCGGTCAGCGGTACACACACCGTTACAGCCGGAGAAATGCTTCAGCTGGTTCTGCCGGAAGATACGGAAGCAGAAGGCAGTCTGGTATGGTCCAGTGAAGATGCAGAAACTGCAACTATAGACGAAAAGGGTGTTGTGTCCATCCTGAAGGAAGGCACGGTTACGATTATCGCAACGGATGAAAACGGAACTGCATACGAGGTCACACTGACAACAGAAGAAATCAAGAAGCCGTCCGTTCTGAGAGGCGATGCCAATTGTGACGGCAGCGTTGATATTGAAGATGCAACGCTCGTCCTGAAATATTATGCAAATCATGCAGCAGGTTTTCTCGATTACACCTTCTGCGAGGATCCGGTTCTGGAGGAAGTGCTCCTGGAAGCAGTGGACATCAATCTTGATGATGACATCAATATTACGGATGCAACGCTCATCCTGTCCTATTATGCAAGAAATGCAGCAGGTCTTCCTGTCGAATGGGACGATCTGATCTGAACGTATCAGTTATGGATTCAGGGAATGCCGTCCGGTTTTCCGGAGATATCCGGACGGCAGATCCTTAAAATCAAATTTATAAATGGAGGTAATATTCATGAAAAAGAAGTTCAGTCGACTCATAGCAGTCCTGCTGTCGCTTTTGTGTCTGCTGACAGCTTTGCCGGGCGGTCTTTCGCTGGAAGCGGAAGCGGCGGTATCTTACGTATTTCCCGTAAGAGGCGGGGGAATTTCATCCAGCTATGGTTGGAGAACACTGAAAGGAAAAAAGAATCTGCATTCAGGTATCGATATCACAGCCAAGGGCGGCGATAAAATCATCTATGCAGCGTACAGCGGAACGGTTGAGGCAGTTGCAAACGAGTGTTCCCATAAGGATTGGTACGATTCGCATGGTGAGAGTGACTGCGGACACTACAATACCTTTGGCAATTATATCATGATCAGGCAAACGGATGGCAAATATGCTTATTACGGACATTTGCTGCGAAATACGATGCTTGTAAAAGTAGGTGATAAGGTTACCGCAGGTCAGCCGATCGCAACCATGGGTTCATCCGGCGCATCTACAGGCACGCATCTGCATTTTGAACTCAGAAACAAGGGAAAGTCTCTGAGCAGCGGTGCAAAGTCATATAATACGAATACAAGCGCGATCAGCTACAAATATTCGGGTTATAAGAATGATTTCTCGATCACATCGGTAACGCCCAGCAGCACAACCAATACCAGTGCTACTTTTGTTGCAAAGCTGAGCCAGAAGGCGCCGATCGAAAAATGGACCTATCTGCTCAGTACAGATAAGAAGGCGATCAACAACGTTGACGGAACCAAGGGCAGTACGCATAAGACCACAGGTTCCATAGACTGCAAGCGCGTTCTGGATTATACATCCAGTCCGAAGGTAAAAACTGCGGATACATTTACAATCTCCAAGTATCAGGGCAAGAATCTGGTTCCGAATACAACCTATTACTACAGGCTTACTGTTATGATCGGCGGCAAGTGGTATCAGACCGGTGTAATGAGCTTTAAAACAGGAAGTTCCAAGCCTGGTGAGCCTGTTCTGCGTATTGCCAAGGATAATGACGTATTAGGCATCGGCGATCAGGCAACTGTACTCTGGGATGGTGTGACTGGCGCGGACAGCTACACGCTCACAGTAACTGACGAAGCACAGAATGTCGTTCAGACCAAGAAGAATGTAACGGGTACAACCTGTGTTCTGGATGGTTTTGCTGCGGCAGGTATCTATCAGATTACGATCGCAGCAGTAAACGGTGCAGGCAGTACAACAGGCAATACCGTTTCCATCACAGTGAATCCGAATGTAAATGTTACTTTCTATGACACCATCAGCGAAAGCAATATCGCAGTTGTTTCTGTGCCCTATGGTCACGGTGCAAATGCTCCGAAGAATCCGGTCCACGACGGACATACCTTCTTTAAGTGGGATTCCGCCTTTGACAAGGTAACTTCCGACATTACTGTGAATACCGTATACGACAGAAACAGTTATACGGTAAAGTTCTTTGACAGCTTTACAAACGAACTGCTGAAGACACAGACCGTCAAATATCAAGACGCTGCATCGGCTCCGAATGTAACTGCTCCGGATGGTTACGCATTGACAGGCTGGGATAAAACATTTGAATCGGTAACATCTGACCTGAACGTATACACGGTTTATGCATGGACCGACGCAGATCACTCTGCTGCGGCTTCCATTGATTCGGTAGTTCGTAATACGACCGAACGCGGTTACGATGTAACTGTAACCGTAATCAATCATATCAATGAGATTTCCAGCGGACGTCTTGTTGTTGCACTGAAGTCCGCAGAGGGTGTTATTCTGACGACAATGGAATCCAATGCATTTGCAATTGATGCAACTACAGATGCGGCAGAACCGGAATCCAAGCAAATTTCTGTGACAGTGCTTTATCCGGAACTTGCTTCCAACATTGAAGTATACGTGATCAATGATTATGATACTATGGGCAAGCTTTCCAAGACTGCTGCTGCGGAAATCGACAACAGCACGGATACCGGATGGTCTGACTGGATCGCTTATACGGGTGACACGCCGCCCATGACTGAAAGTGATACTCTGATCGTGGAAACTGACGTGATTGAGTCTACAACACCTACCCGATATCGCTATCAGACCAAGGATACAGTAACTTCCTATGACACCTCTATGACAGGCTATACACAGGATGGCTATACGCTGGTCAAGAACTCTACTGGTACAGTAAGCTATGTAGCATCCTGGCCGTCCGGCTTCTATACAGGAAACGCCTTGTATAAGAAGTATAATGTAAAGCCGATGTCTGCATCGGAAAGTGCGACCCAGAAGGTTGTGATCGACTCAACCGTCACAGAATCCTATCTGTACTGGCATTGGTGTCAGGGTGTTGAACTGGAGAAGCTTTACAACAGAACCATTTCCTTCAGCAAAACCTCCAAGTATGACACCTTCCATTGCTTCAACCATACAACAAACGCAACAACATACACAGACAGTGCCTATAAGTTTGATGGCGTAAGTGCTTGTAAGGAAACCTACTGGTGGGGCAAGATTCCGGTCAAGAAGCAGACCTATACCGTTTATAATAAGCTGTATAACTACTACAAGCTTTCAGAATATTCCGGTTGGATCGAGTATGAGGGTACGGTTCCTGTTGCGGATGGCGACAGTGCAGGAACCAACAAAACCTATATCAATGTAGAAACCGACCCGAATGGCGGTCAGACAATTACCACAAAATATTACCGCTATATGACAAAGTCCAATCCGGTCATTGAAGAGCCTGCCGTTGATGCTGCACAGATCGTAGATCTCAGCGGCAATGTGGGTGCTGAATTTGCAGGCAAGGATGTAACGATATGGGTATACAAGTATGCTCAGGCATCTGACTACACCACCGAATTTGCAGCAACCACAACGGTTGCAGAGGATGGCTCTGTAAACATTGCAAATGCGGTTCTGCGTGAGGCTCCCACTGTTACAAGCGGTGATTATACCATTATTGCTTCTGTAGATGGTCAGGCAAGGGCTGTTCAGATCGGAACCATTGAAGCGCCGAAGCCGCAGTATACCGTTACCTTCTATGATTTTGACCAGTCTGTCATTTCTACACAGACAGTTACAGAGGGCGGCAATGCCGAACTGCCGGACGCTTCAAAGCTGAATGTTCCTGAAGGCAATCGTTTCACAAACTGGTCTGAGTCTGTTGTGAACGTAAAGAGCAATATGAATGTTTATCCCGAAAGCGAAACAGAAACCTATACAGTTGCGATTGTAAACTGGGAGATTCAGACTGTTGAACTGAAGAAATTCAATCATGGCGCAGAGCTCATCATTGACAGTGTTCCTGAAGGCAGGAAGGGATATGTAACCGAATGGGTCGTACAGGACGGTGAGGAGTATGTAACCGTTGCTGAGTTCACGGAAGCCGGCAAGACTGTTACAGGCGATATGGTAGTTGTAACACGCAGCACACCGGAACAGCACATAGTTACCATTCTGGATGCAGACAAGAAGGAAAATATCGACGAAAAGATCCAGGGTTCTGTTGATACAGAGAATTTCACAGTTGCAGTAACAGAAACCATAACAAGCGGCGATCATATCGATTTCAGTGAGGTGCAGACAACCATCGAGGAATCTGAGGATCTGATTTTTATGGGATGGATCAACATGGAAACCGGAGAACCGATCGTTGATACAACGGTTACTGAATCAATCACCATTTATCCGTCTTACAGCTTTGCAGAGACAACAGTTGTTCCTGAAGCAGATATCGCAACAGGTGAGTATACAAGTGCCCAGACTGTAACCCTTACAACTCCCACGGAAAATGCTGTGATCTGGTACACGACCGACGGCACGGATCCGATGAAGTCGGAGACAGCTGCTGAATATACAGGACCGATCACGATCCGTGAATCCTGTTATCTGCGTTATTATGCAACTGCACTGGGACACAATGACAGTGAGGAAAACGGCGAATTCTATGCGATCAATGCAGAAGGAAATGCTGTATACCATGTTGTTACCATCGAAATCGGAAACGTTGAGGAAGTGGAAAACGTAACAGAAGCAGGTGTATGGCTGGTACAGGATGGCACAATGCTTCCTGAGGATATCTGTCCGGTAATGGAAGGACACGATTTTATAGGTGTATTCTTTGATGCGGAATATTCTGAACAGTTCTTCTTTGATGTAGAGTCCATCAATGCGACCATGACACTCTATGCGAAGTATGCACCCCTGAACTATACCGTTACCTTTGTTGATCACGATGGTACAGAGCTTTCCAAGGCAACTGCTGAATATCAGACAGCAGCAGCTGCTCCTGAGGCGCCTGTACGGGAAGGCTATGTATTCGTGGGCTGGGATACAGAATTCGATTCCGTAACAAGCGATATGACAGTTACAGCAAAATATGTTCCAGAGGATGATTATGCAACAATACGCCTCAATCGTTCCAGAGCAATCGTGCTGAATGAAAATGCATCATTCCCGCATCTGAAGGCAATCATTGAACCTGCAATTCACACGGATTATGAAGTTGTATGGACATCCAGCGATGAATCAGTTGCAATAGTGAATGAAGAGGGTGTGATTACAGCTGTATCTGTAGGTACTGCTACGATCACTGCAACATTACCCTACACCGGTGCAAGTGTATCCTGTGAAGTAGAGGTAAATGCAAATCCCGACACTGCAATTGTCCTGAAGTCCTCTGCTGTGATCGGAATGGATGAAAACCGCAATGTACGCGGTGTCAAGTCGGGAACAAATACGGTTGCGGAACTTCTGGAGCAGTTTGAGAATGAGAGTCTGGTATGCTATACCAGTGAAGATGTCGCACTGACTGATGCTGATCTTGTTCCTACAGGCGCAACCATTCGTCTGTATGAAGAAGAGGAACTGGTAGATTCTGTAAATGTTGTTGTTACAGGTGACTTCAACTGTGACGGCGCATTCAACAACAAGGACATCGTTATGGCAAACCAGTATGTACTGGAAAAACGTACAGCAGATGAGATGCAGATGCTTGCAGCTGATGTGAACGGCGACGGTCTGGTGAACAACCGTGACTGCTCTATGCTGTCCCGCTACTCTGTTGGCAAGGAAACACTGTGAGAAGAGGCATCTTGTTTCCGCAAAACTGAACTGAATGCATAAAAAGAGCGCCGCAGCACGTGAGAAAGGAATCTTACGGCTGCGGCGTTCTCTGTTCATACGAAGAATCCCCGGCAGAAAATACTGTCGGGGATTTATGCGTCAGCGGCAAACGATGAATCCTTTGTATGTAAATGCATCGCAGAAATTTACTCCGGGAACTGCACATGACCCTGCTGAATTTCATCAGGTGTAAGCGGGATGTTTTCATCTACAATGACTGAGCCATAAATATCTGTAATACGGAAGGTGAACGGTCCTGCCCCCATACTGTCGCTCTCGAAATAGTTATAATGCCGTCTGGGCAGTTCAACAAAGTTTCCGGATGCATCCAGATATTCCAGCTTTGCAATGGGATAACGATGATTTCTGACCTGTACGCCGCACCAGAAAGCGCTGCTGCCTTCTTTGTATTTATAGGATACAGGCGCATTTTCGGCACTGTCCAGAGGAATGATTTTCCACGTGACCGGAACCTTCCCCTTTTCAGCAGGGGCAATCAGCGGAAATGCATCTACATAGAGGTCAAGGTCTCCCTTCTGCCCTTCGGGAAGCAGATCCGTAACCAGCACATGGATGGTACCCAGTTCCCCGGTTACCTCCAGGTAAGCACCTGCCAGCTGAGCATTGTTATAATCCGCAAGATTCATGGCGGTTATCCAGTAATCCTCTTTGGAGATGGGGTCAAGCATTGCACAGCCGCCCTCATAGCCGCCGCCGTAAAAGGTCGCATACCCGCTGTGGACTGTACCTTTTTCTTCCAGGATCACTCCATTCTGTGAGCCTGTCTGTGCCATTTTCCTTAAAAAGCACAGATCAGCAATATTGACAACTCCGTCCGTAACACAATCTGCCATGGAAAGCATTTTCGCCGGGAGTGCAGATGTACCGGCAAGATGTCTCTGAAGCAGCTTCACATCGGAGGCAGTGACTACCTGATCTCCGTTCAGATCTCCTGAGGAAATTGTTGTTTCCGCTGAAAAGGGAAGTGACACCGATGACAGACCTGCAGCAGAGAGCACTGCAGCTGCAATTGTACACATAAAACGTTTTCTCATAAAATATATACCTTTCTGAAACGCTTGTTTCCATATTTATACTTATTTTACAGCAGCATAAAGATGCTTGTCAAGGCTTTTGCCAGAAAAACTGCCGCACCTTTGATTCGGTGCGGCAGTGCTATGATTATGAGAATTCAGTTTACTGATATTTCGGTTCGCAGGTCAGGTTCACACCCAGACGCTTGAAAATCCGTTCATCTATGGAGGAAAGGATCACGGTTGAATGTGCATCACAGCCCCTCAGTTTGGAAATCTGTTCCATTGCACATTTCGCTTCCGGGCTGGAAGTGGCACAGATGGAAAGTGCCAGCAGCGTTTCGTCAGAATGAAGACGAGGATTCTGATTACCCAGATGCTCAGTTTTAAGATTCTGAATCGGTTCAATGATATCCGGAGACATAAGCAAAACAGAGTCATCAATGCCGCCGAAATACTTCAGCGTGTTCAGCAGCAGCGCAGATACAGCTCCCAGCAGGTTGGAAGTTCTTCCCGTGATGATCGTTCCGTCCGGCAGCTCCATAGCAGCAGCCGGTGCGCCCGTTTCCTGTTCACGCTCAAGCGCAGCGGCAACGACCTTACGGTCTGCTGTTGTTACGCCCGCCTGATTCATGAGCAGTTCCAGCTTGTAGATTTCCTCTTCTGAAACTGCGCCGGCTTTATGTCCGCATTGCGCCACATAGTAACGGCGGATGATCTCCTGTCTGGCAGCTTCACATACAGCTGCATCGTCTACAATGCAGTTTCCTGCCATGTTTACGCCCATGTCTGTGGGAGATTTATAAGGGGATTCGCCCAGGATCTTCTCGAACATCGCATTCAGAACGGGGAAAATCTCTACGTCTCTGTTATAATTTACTGTTGTTTCGCCATAAGCTTCCAGGTGGAAGGGGTCGATCATGTTTACGTCATTCAGATCGGAGGTTGCAGCCTCATAGGCAATATTCACCGGATGACGCAGGGGGATATTCCAGATGGGAAATGTTTCAAATTTTGCATAGCCAGCGCTGATGTTCCGCTTATGCTCATGATACAGCTGAGAAAGACAGGTTGCCATTTTTCCGCTGCCAGGACCTGGTGCAGTGATCACGACCAGACGTCTGCTGGTTTCGATATAGTCATTTTTGCCATAGCCCTCGTCACTCATGATCAGCTTGAGATTTGATGGATAACCATTGATGTGATAATGGTGATACACCTTGATCCCAAGTGCTTCCAGACGCCGCTGGAATGCATCAGCTGATGCCTGTCCTGCATACTGTGTGAGGACAACACTGCTCACATACAGCCCGATCTGGGAAAAAATATGGAAAAGACGAATGACATCCACATCATACGTAATGCCCAGATCGCCGCGCACCTTGTTCTTTTCGATATCGTTGGAACTGATAACAATTACGATTTCTGCCTCATCCTTCAGCTGAAGAAGCATCTGAAGCTTGCTGTCCGGTTTGAAGCCGGGAAGAACTCTGGATGCATGAAAATCATCAAAAAGCTTTCCACCGAACTCCAGATACAGCTTATCGCCGAACTGTGAAATCCGCTGTCTGATATGCTCAGACTGCATCTTCAGATACTTATCATTGTCAAATCCAATTTTGTTACTCATTCTGAATCATCCCTTCCAACACCAATATTTACTCCTATTTAGTATATAATAAATCGCCTCAAAATGCAAGTGTTACAGAACAAATTTCAAAAATACTTTTGAAAATAAGCAGGAACAGCAAAAAAAGATGTTTTTCGGTAAAGCGTACTTCGGGAATAAAAGCTGCTTTGCCAAATTCAGTTTGTGCAGAACCATCCGGAAAATTCCTCATTCTGAAAGTGCAGTGCGGTAAAATGAGAATCCGTTCCCGGAGCGGTGACAAATTCAGAAAAAAATTCTAGTTATATATTTTCTGAACATCTATTATGTTATAATAAATACATCAAAACAGAAACAGGGAAAGGAATGATAGAAATGAAGCTTCTTCATCTGAGCGATCTGCATCTGGGCAGAAAAATCCACGGTCTGTCCTATCTTCCGGATCAGGAAATGATTCTTAATCAGGTTCTCATGTTGATTAGCGAGGAGAAGATCACTGCGGTGCTGATTGCCGGTGATGTATATGACAAGCAGATTCCATCGGCGGATGCGGTCACACTTTTTGACTGGTTTCTGACAGAACTCGCAAGACTTTCGTGCAGTGTTTTTCTCATCAGCGGCAACCACGATTCACCGGAGCGGCTCCAGTTTGGCAGCAGCCTGATGGCAAAGCAGAACATCCATATTGCCGGTATATTTGACGGAACACTGAAAAAAGCAGTTCTCCGCGATGAATACGGTACACTTAATGTGTATATGCTTCCTTTTGCCAGATACAGTGCCATACTTGCAGCATTGCCCGAGTCTGAAAAGATGCCGGAGTCTCTGACGGATGCAGTCAGTCAGGTCGTACAGAACGCTGCTGTCTGTCCGGATGAACGCAATATCATTCTGTATCATGGCTTTGTAGTGGGTGGGACATCAGAGCTGGAAACCTCTGAATCTGAACTGCAGCTGGGTGGTATGCAGCTGGTAAACGCAGATGTTTTTGAACCCTTTGATTACACGGCACTGGGACATATTCACAAGCCTCAATGGGTGAAGAAGAATAAAATCCGATACAGCGGTTCTCTGTTGAAGTATTCCTTTTCCGAAGCATCACAGACAAAATCCGTTACGGTGATTGAACTGAAGGAAAAGGGAGATATTTCTTTTACAACACACGAGTTGGTACCTGACAGAGATATGCGTGTGATTCGAGGTCCGTATGCTGCGCTGATGGAGCATGCTGAGGAAAGCGAAGACCTTGTGCGTGCTGAACTGACTGATGATGAAATCATACCCTATGCATTGGAAAACCTGCGGACGCATTATAAGAATATCCTGGAACTGCAATACATCAGGCGTATGGAACGTACAGCAGCAAGTACAACTGAAATTGCATCTGTACAGAATAAATCCATGATGGAACTGCTGGATGAATTTTTCACCAGTGTCTATCAGTTTAATATGAATGAAACCCCCGGTGCAGAGGCGCTGCTTAAGAAAATCATCAAGGAGGCAGAAGAAATATGAAACCCCTCAGACTTACATTATCCGCATTCGGACCATTTGCGGGTAAATGCAGTGTTTCCTTTGAAGAGTTGGGCAGAGATTCGATTTTTCTGATTACCGGCGATACCGGCGCAGGCAAAACAACGCTTTTTGATGCCATGTGTTATGCACTTTACGGCAAAGCAAGCGGTGCACAGCGCAGTGATACGAAGTTTTTCCGGAGCCAGTATGCATCGCCGGAGGTTCCTACCTATGCAGAACTGGAGTTTTCCTGTGGGGATGTTATATACCGTGTATGCCGGAATCCTGCATATGAACGCCAGAAAAAGTTCAACTCCAGTGAACTGACGCTGCAAAAGGTAGATGCAACGCTCTGTAAGCTGACAGAGGACGGGGCGATCTGCCTTCAAAGCGGCTTTATGGATGTTACTGCAAAAATTGAGGAGCTGATCGGTCTGGATGCAGAACAATTCCGCAGCATTGTTATGATCGCTCAGGGTGAATTCAAGAAGTTTCTTTTTTCCAAGGCAACAGAGAAGGAAGAGATCCTCCGTCAGCTTTTCAGCACCCATGCCTGTCAGAACATCAAAGAACTCCTGAAGGCACAGAAGGACAAGACCAGCCGGAAAACAGAAAAGCATGAGGATATGATCGTACATCTTCTGCATCAGACTGTACCCCGGGACTCAGAGGATGCGGCAGAGTATACAAAACTTCTGGCACGTGACGGGGCTAAAGTCGGCAGCTATCTTTGCGAGATGCTGGAAAAGGCGTACAAGGCAGAAGAGAAGATGCTTCCGGAGAAGGAGAGAGCAATTGCAGACGAAGAGAAAAAACTGGAACTTCTGATTCGTGAAATTGAATCCGGAAGAAAGCACAATCAACTGCTTTTGCAGCGTAAAGATACCGAATCGATGCTGATCAAGGCGAAAAAAGAACTTACGGACTGCGAAAAGAATATGCAGACAGCCGAGAAGCATGCAAAGGAACTGCCTCGTCTTGTCGAGGAACAGACCTTGCTCAACCATATGCTTCCCAAGTACAAGCAGCTTTCCGAGGCAGCATCGGCGTGTGAACAGCTGAGAAAGAAGCAGGACAAGCAGACGAAGGCAGCGGAAAAACAGAGAGAGGAGATCCGCCGGATTCAGGAGGAATGCCAGAAGACAGAACAGGAACTTGCCATGCGTGCGGATCTGCCGATCCAGCTGAAGGAACTGGCATTCACCCTGGAAAAAATGAAACAGCGCAAAGATGCTTTGGATCAGACGGACAAGCAGCTGAAGCTTTATAATAAGGAAGCAGAAGCTTTTGAACTTCGGACACAGGAAGCACAGGAGGCACATCACATTTATTTTGATCAGATGAAGCCTCTTTACGATGAAGCAGAGCGGCTGTTCTTTGGAAATATGTCTGTTCATCTGGCGGCTCAGCTGGAGGAAGGCAAGCCCTGTCCGGTATGCGGCTCCTGCGAGCATCCGGTTCCTGCCAGTCATACCGGAAAGCATGTAACAGAGGCAGATTATCAGATGGCAAAGGCAGATGCCGAGACGGCACGGGATGTCCTTCATGCCAAGCAGAGTGAAGTGAATGCTCAGGAGGAGCGTGTACAGATGTGCAGGGAGCATCTTTCTGCACTCATGGAAAAGCACGAACTGGCAGAAGATACGGATGCTGATACGCTTGCCAAGCAGCTGAAGGAAACCGCCAAGAAAATTACAGCCGCTGAAAAGCAGGAAAAGAAAGTGAAAAAGCAGCTGGCACAGGATGAAAAACTCCGGGAGACACTTATGGCACAGAAGAAGCTTCTTCCGGATATGGAAAAGCAGCTTGAGGGGATGACTGTTCAGGTACAGTCGCTTTCAGAACAGCTGGCAGTCCGGTCTGCCGAGCAGGAACGTTTGCAGAAGGAACTGACCCATAACACCCTTGCTGAAGCAGAAAAGCAGCTTCATTCCCTTCATGCGGAGCAGATGGTACTTGAGGAGAATTGCCGGAAGGCTGCCGATGCTCTTAAAGTGCAGCAGGAAAAGGTCAGCAGCACAGAAGGCGCACTGGAACTTCTGAAAAAGGACACAGGAGATAAGCCGGAATATGATATGAAGGCTGGCAGTGAGGCACAGGCAAAGCTTGAGTATACGCTCAGCCAGATGCGTAAGGAAAAAATGGATGCAGAGCAGTATTGCAGCAGCTGCAAACAGATCACAGAAGAGGTCTTTGCCAGCCAGGAGAAACTGAAAAAGTCACTCAGCAAAAAAAATCTTCTGGACAAGCTCTACAATATGGTGATCGGAAAATATGCCGGTGCAGAGCGTGTATCCTTCGAACGCTATGTGCAGACTTATTATTTCAATCAGGTGCTGGAATATGCCAACCAGAAACTCATGATGCTCTCCGGAGGCAGATACCAGCTGGTACGCCGCCAGGAGGAAGTAAAGCACAACACTGCCTCCGGTCTCAATCTGGATGTAATGGATTACTACACCGGTAAGGTGCGTGCAGCAGAGACGCTGTCCGGCGGTGAGACATTCCTTGCTTCACTTTCCCTTGCTTTGGGACTTTCCGATGCAGTGCAGCATCAGAGCGGCGGAATTCACCTGGATGCGATGTTTATTGATGAGGGCTTCGGTTCCCTGGATTCCACCGCACTTGACCAGGCAGTCAAGCTTCTGGAACAGCTTTCAGACAATTGCCGGATGATTGGTATCATCTCTCATGTGGCAGAACTGTCAGAACGTTTTGAGAGTCAGATTTATGTAGAGAAGCATCCGAACGGAAGCAGAATCCGCAAATAAATACAAGAAACGCCTGCGGCAATGATACGCAGGCGTTTTCGTTATAATCAGAACGAAACAGACGGTCAGATGAGAGCAATGCGCAGCTGAATGCTATTTATTGCACGGGTATTCTCACCAGGCAGATTTAACTTCAATTTAACATAGGTGTGATTTTACATTTTACATGGAATGAATATAATAGAATTGTACGAGAAAGGTACAAATGAAAAGTAAAAAGGATGGTTACTTATGAAAACAAAAAGAATCGCACAGGCAGGCATAGCAGTGATGATGACAGCAGCAATACTGACAGGCTGCGGCAGCGCAAATACTGCAATTACCGTTATCTCCCGTGAGGATGGCTCCGGAACAAGAGGTGCATTCACAGAACTTATGGGAATCGCAGTGGATGATGTAGACAATACAGTTGCAACAGCAGAAATCTCCAATAGCACATCGGTTGTAATGCAGTCTGTTGCAGGCAATACAAATGCAATTGGCTATATTTCTCTGGGATCACTGAACGATGACGTGAAGGCTGTCAGTGTAGACGGCATTGCGGCTACGGTTGAAAATGTAAGCAACGGTACCTATAATGTTGCAAGACCCTTTAATATCGCAACCAAAGAAGAACTCAGCGAATTGGCGTCTGATTTTGTGACTTTTATCATGAGTGCTGACGGGCAGGCGATCATTGAGGAGGAAGGCTATATCAAGGCTTCTGAAAATGGTGCATATACTCCGGCGGGGCTGGAAGGAACAATCGTAGTTGCAGGTTCCACCTCTGTTGCACCGGTAATGGAAGTCCTTGCGGATGCTTATAAGGCACTGAATACAGGTGTTACCATTGAAATTCAGCAGACTGGTTCCAGCGCAGGTATGACCAGTGCGATTGAGGGTGCATGTGATATTGGCATGGCATCCCGCGAGGTCAAGGAAAGTGAAATTGCAGAGGGCCTGATTCCGACGGTAATCGCAATGGACGGCATTGCTGTAATCGTCAATAACGAAAATGAAATCGATAACCTGACCTCTGAGCAGATCATGAACATTTACACAGGCACCGTGACTGACTGGTCTGAGGTCAAGTAAACACTTGAATCGAAAGGGATAGATGATTGATGCAAAAGGCAAAAGAAAACATTATGCACGTTGTGTTCCTTGTATCTGCCTGCATTTCTGTGATTGCTGTTATTACCATCTGCGTTTTTTTGTTTATAAATGGTATTCCGGCGATCGGTGAAATCGGTGTGTTCGATTTTCTGCTTGGAAAATCATGGAAGCCTCTGGAAAACCAGTTTGGCATCTTTCCCATGATCGTGGGAAGTCTTTATGTCACCGCTGGTGCAATTCTGACTGGTGTACCGATTGGTCTGCTCTGTGCAGTTTACATGGCAAAATTCTGCCCCAAAAAACTCTATAAGATCCTGAAACCAGCAATTGAACTGATGGCAGGAATCCCCTCTATTGTATACGGATTTTTCGGCCTGATGGTGATCGTGCCCTTTATGCAGGATTGCACAGGAACCGGAAAAAGTATGCTGACCGCATCTGTATTGCTTGGAGTTATGATTCTGCCGACCATTATCGGTGTAGCGGAATCTGCGATCCGTGCGGTTCCGGAAAGCTATTATGAAGGTTCACTCGCACTGGGGGCAACATCGGAGAGAAGTGTATTTTTTGCAACACTGCCAGCTGCGAAAACAGGCATCATGTCGGGTGTGATTCTGGGAATCGGACGTGCTGTCGGTGAAACTATGGCAGTTGTTATGGTCTGCGGAAATCAAAGTATTCTGCCGGAACGAATAACATCAGGTGTTCGTACTCTGACTGCAAATATCGTACTGGAAATGGGATACGCAGCTGACCTGCATCGTGACGCACTCATTGCAACAGCTGTGGTGTTGTTTGTGTTTATCCTTTTGATGAATACGCT
Source organism: Ruminococcus sp. (assembly GCA_017480865.1). Classification (GTDB taxonomy): domain Bacteria; phylum Bacillota; class Clostridia; order Oscillospirales; family Ruminococcaceae; genus Ruminococcus_C. The sequence continues at coordinate 18,578 of JAFURN010000104.1, forward strand.
GTTTTCTGTTTTAAAGAGCAGAAGCAAAAACTGAGGTGGAATTATGGAAATTACAGAAAAGAAAGCGGTATTTTCAATGTCAGATACAGAATCTGTTAAGGCAGTCAACTTCCGCACATGGCAGCAGAAACTGCGAGAATATAAGCATCAGCCTCTGTCACTGTTTCTGAAGCTTCTGATGCTTCTGGCAATTCTCTTGTCTGCGGGTATGCTTGTGCTGCTCATCGGCTCCATACTCATCAAAGGAATTCCGAGCCTGATTGCATATTTTCCATCTATCTTCTCATGGACATATACCAGCGAGAATGTTTCTATGACCCCGGCAATTGTGAATACAGTGATTATGACAATACTTTCCTTGCTTATTTCAGTTCCCATTGGGATTTTTGCAGCGATCTATCTGGCGGAGTATGCAAAACGAGGGAGCCGCCTGGTAAAGATAATCCGCATCACCGCAGAAACCCTGTCCGGCATTCCCTCAATCGTATACGGTCTGTTTGGCTATCTTTTATTTGTGATTGCATTGGGTCTGGGCTATTCCCTGATTTCCGGCGTCGTTACCCTTTCCATTATGATCCTTCCGCTTATAATCCGTACCACAGAGGAAGCATTGCTGTCCGTTCCTGATTCTTATCGGGAAGGAAGCTTTGGTCTGGGTGCAGGCAGACTTCGTACGGTTTTCAAGGTTGTGCTGCCCAGCGCAGTTCCTGGCATTCTGGCAGGTGTGATTCTTGCCATCGGACGTATTGTAGGGGAGAGTGCAGCACTTATCTTCACAGCAGGAACCTATGCGGCAGTACCAGATGGTTTGACAGATTCAGCAAGAACGCTCTCGGTGCATATGTACGCACTGCTTTCAGAGGGCTTATATACGGAGCAGGCATATGCAGCGGCTGTTGTACTGCTGGTATTGGTAATTGGTATTAACGCACTGTCCGGATTTGCTGCAAAAAAGCTGCTCCGCAGCGGAAATTGAGGAGAAAACATATGGATAAATTCACAATCAGAAATATGGAACTTTATTACGGCGATTTCAAGGCTTTGAAAGGGATCGATCTTTCTGTTGCATCCAATGAGATCACAGCTTTTATCGGACCGTCAGGCTGCGGAAAGTCTACGCTGCTTAAATCACTCAATCGAATGAATGACCTTGTAGAGGGATGCAGGATTACAGGTGAGGTTCTTTTGGATGGAGAGGACATCTACGGCGATATGGATATCAACAGCCTCCGTAAGCGTGTGGGCATGGTATTCCAAAAGCCCAATCCCTTTCCTATGAGCGTTTATGATAACATTGCCTATGGACCGAGAACCCATGGGATCCGTTCCAAGTCAAAGCTGGATGAAATTGTAGAGAAATCCCTGCGCGATGCAGCCATCTGGGAGGAACTGAAGGATCGTCTGAAGAAAAGTGCGCTTGGGCTTTCCGGAGGACAGCAGCAGAGACTGTGCATCGCAAGAGCGCTTGCTGTAGAGCCTGAGGTTTTGCTTATGGATGAGCCGACCTCTGCGCTCGACCCGATCTCTACCTCCAAAATCGAAGAACTCACTATGGAACTGAAGGAAAAATATACGATCATCATGGTCACGCATAATATGCAGCAGGCAGCAAGAATTTCAGATAAGACGGCATTTTTTCTTCTGGGGGAAATGGTGGAGATGAATGATACCAACACACTTTTCTCCATGCCCGGAGATAAGCGTACTGAGGATTATATTACAGGTCGTTTCGGCTGATAGGGAGTGTACATATGAGAAATCGATTTGATGAAATGCAGGAGAAACTCCATGTGGAAATGATAAAAATGGGTGCGCTCTGTGAGGATGCGATCACATGCGCTGTCAAGGCGCTGCTGGATGGCGATACAACCATGATACAGAAAGCCTTTGCAGCAGAACGGGCAATCGATGAAAAGGAACGGGAAATCGAGGCTTTTTGTATGCAGCTTCTGCTTCGCCAGCAGCCTGTTGCACGGGATCTCCGTGTGATCTCATCTGCTCTGAAAATGATCAGTGACATGGAACGCATCGGAGACCAGGCAGCAGACATTGCAGAAATCACAAAATATACAGGCAACAGCCCGGATTTTGGCAAGATGCACATCAAGGAGATGGCGATTGCTGCTGTAAAGATGGTAACGGACAGCATCAATTCTTTTGTAAAAAGTGATACAAATGCGGCAAAATGTGTTATAATGGAAGATGACAAGGTGGATGCGCTTTTTATCCAGGTGAAAAGTGAACTGATCCGTCTGATTGCAGAATCTCCGGGGAAAGGGGAGTACTGCATTGATGTCATGATGATTGCCAAGTATCTGGAACGAATCGGCGACCACGCTACAAATATTGCAGAGTGGGTAGAATACGCCGTGACAGGAGTTCACAGAACAGAAGAGGAGAATGTCTGATATGGTTTATCTGCTGGAGGATGATGAAAACATCCGTAATTTTGTTTTATACGCACTGAACAATTCGGGGCTGGAAGCAATGGGCTTCGGGCATCCGTCTGACTTCTGGAAAGCGCTTGACAGAAAAAAGCCTGCCTTGCTGCTTCTGGATATTATGCTTCCTGACGAGGACGGACTTACGATCCTTGCAAAACTGCGGAAGCATCCGGATACCAAAAACCTGCCCATTATCATGCTTACAGCAAAATCCACGGAATATGACAAGGTCGTAGGACTGGACGGCGGTGCAGATGATTATATTGCAAAGCCTTTCGGTACCATGGAACTGATATCCCGGATTCGTGCACTGCTGCGCAGAACAGAACGGCCAGCAGAGAAAGAGGAATATGTCTGTGGTGATCTGTATGTTTATCCGTTACAGCATACAATCAAAGTCGGCAGTGCAGATGCAGCTTTGACACGCAAGGAATATGAGCTGCTTCTGCTGATGATGAAAAACAGCGGCAGAGTTTTTACCCGCGACGAACTGCTCTCTGAGATATGGGGCTATAATTTTGACGGGGAAAGCCGGACCGTGGATGTTCACATGCGGACTCTTCGTGCAAAGCTTGGACATTGCAGCAAATATATTGAGACAGTCCGGGGGATCGGCTATCGCTTCAGCAGCAAGGAGGAAACCCCATGATAAAACGCATTTTCGCTGGTATGATTTGTATTGCTGTTACGGTGATGATTTTATGCGGGACATTTCTGATCGGGATTCTTTATGATTGTTTTGACAATCTGATTTACACGGAACTGCAGAATCAGGCGTATTTCATTACAAACGGAATTGCATCAGACGGCGATGCCTATCTGAATCGGATCATACAATCAGAAAATCGCATTACGCTGATCCGTCCGGACGGCAGTGTAAGCTTTGACAGTGAATATGATGCGGAGAGTATGGATAATCATCTGGACCGGGAGGAGGTACAGAAAGCCTTTGCCTCAGGTGAGGGGAAAAGCGTACGTTACTCAGATACGATAGGCACCCAGACGCTGTATTATGCAAAAAAGATGGACAATGGCAGTGTACTTCGTGTTGCAGCAGAGATGGATTCTGTATGGGTACTTGTACTTGGTGTAGTGCAGCCTATGATTTTTGTACTTATATGCACGGCTTTCATTGCGGCAATTTTGTCACAAGTCACTGCAAAGCGGATCGTTCGCCCGATCAACAATATTGATCTGAGCAATCCGGAGTTTGATGAGCCTTATGAGGAACTTGCACCGCTCGTTCAGAAAATCCGTACACAGAACAGCCGGATTCAGGAGCAGATTCAGGAACTTCGCCGCAAGCGTGCTGAATTCAGCATCATCACAGAAAATATGAGTGAGGGTATTCTGATTGTAGACAAGAAGACTGAGATCCTTTCTTATAACTCCGCAGCACTTCGCTTTCTGGATGTGACGGAAGAGGACGCTGCTCGGAGCAGAAGCGTGCTTGAGGTGAACCGGAATGAGAGCATTCGAATTGCGGTGGAACAGGCATTGAAGGGTATGAACTGTGAGCAGCTTATGACTGCCGGAGAAATGTGTTATCTTATAGCAGCAAACCCTGTTTTTCATGGTGATGGCATTTCCGGCGTCATTATTATCATCCTGGATGTGACCGAGAAGGAAAAGCGTGAGCAGCTTCGGCGGGAGTTTACGTCCAATGTATCTCACGAGCTGAAGACGCCTCTGACAACAATTTATGGTATTGCAGACATGCTCTGCGGCGGCATTGTAAAGCCTGAGGATACAAAAGGCTTTTCTGAAACCATACGCAATGAATCCCATCGGATGATGCTGCTCATTGATGACATTATCAAGCTTTCCCATCTGGACGAAGCCGGCTCCGACACAGAGAGGTATCCGCTGAATCTGTTGGCAATGGCCAAAAATGTTGCCGACCGGCTTTCCTATACAGCAGAAAAGGCGGGCGTTACAGTTGCTGTGAAGGGGATAGATGCTGTTATAGAAGGGATACCCGCGGTCATTGAAGAAATGCTTTACAACCTGACAGACAATGCGATCAAATATAATCGCAGAAATGGAAATGTTACGATTATAGTCATGGAAGAAAACGGACAAGCCTGCTTTTCCGTGGAGGATACAGGAATCGGTATTCCAAAGGAAGAACAGGAACGTGTTTTCGAACGATTCTATCGTGCTGATAAAAGTCATTCCAGAAAAATCGGCGGGACAGGACTTGGGCTTTCTATTGTAAAACACGGCGCAGCGCTGCATAAAGCGGCTGTTACGCTGGAAAGCAGTGAAGGCAGGGGAACAAAAGTCAGCGTAGTTTTTCATCCATGTGTATAAAAGATATGTCAGTATTTGGAGAAACGCTTGCATTCATGCTGTATATGTGATATAATAAAGCCATACAAACCAAAACGGAAGAAATACAGCCATGTTGTATTTCATGGTGTACATATTACAATCAAATGCGTCCCGATGCTTTTATACAGGCAAAGCGGAACAGAATGGAGCCGTTTATGAATTTGATCCGACGAATCATAATTGTATCTGCAGCAGCTGCTATGTTCGCTCCTGCTGTAAGCGGTATGATGCATGCAGCAGCATCCGGTATATCAGCATCGGAGGAAATGCTGCTGACTCAGACAAGTGTTACAGTCCCTTATGCCTGTTCGTATGTCTATGAAAAGATAATTGCCATGAAATCCCAGTATCCGGATGGAACCGCCTTTTCGAATGCAAATACCTACAGCTGGAAGGGCGGTTATTTCACTTCTGCAGGCGGCTGTGCAGCATTTGCCTTTATGCTCAGCGATGCTGCCTTCGGTAGTTTGCCAGCATCCATGTCCGCAACTTTTGATGCGGAAAAGGTGCGCGTAGGTGACATCCTTCGCTGGAATGGTCATTCCCTCATTGTACTGGAGGTCCGGCAGAATTCAATTATTGCTGCGGAGGGCAACGTAAATCAGCGTGTCGTGTGGGGACGTGAATTTACCTTTGACACCATTGAGGCATCCAGCTTTGAGCATTACATCACACGTTATCCTGAGGGTTTTGCATTTACAGGGGAATCTCTTTCACTGGATAGCGGCTCATCTGCTTCCATGGATGTGATTTCCCGTGATGCACTTTCTCTGACATGGACCAGCAGCAATCCGGCTGTCGCATCTGTTGATGCAAACGGAAATGTAACTGCTCATGGCGGCGGTGAAGCTGTCATTACAGCATCCTTTGGAACTGTTTCTGATAGCTTTACTGTGACGGTTACAGGTGCAGCACCTCCTGTCAGCGAAAATCAGGGAGATGTCAATCAGGACGGAGCCGTGGAAATTTCTGATGCAAGCGATGTCCTCTCCGTTTATGCAAGTCAGGCTGCAGGGCTTTCTGTTAATGCATATACAGAAGCGCAGCTGACAGCGGCTGATGTAAACAGTGACAGTGCTGTTAATCTTACAGATGCATCTGCAATTCTCAGCTATTATGCGCAGAATGCTGCCGGATTGAATCCAAGCTGGAATACGATTCTTAGCTAAGTTAAAAAAATAAAGAGCCTGCGGCGCAGTTCTATCATGGTGCCGCAGGCTCTCGCTTTTCAGTTTTGCTGTCACAAAATCGTGCTTTCATACATACAATGTCAGTATTAAGGAATATATGGAGGGTAATATGCAAACTGAAGATTATGTTGTAGAGTCTCTGGAACTGCACCTGTTTTTCGGGCGTATTATGAAAGAACATGCATTCTTTCTGAAGGCGGGATTTACGCCTGTCAGTCCGAATCATTCGGCAAAAGCAGAGTTCTACAGAAATGAATTCGAAAAACTCCTTGACCGCACGGTGACACTCAGCAATGGGCTTGTTACCGGAGATGTACTATGTTCCGGAGAGATTGTAACAGAATTTACAGCTGCTGCAGAATGTCAGACGGAAAAGCTTACCGGAATCCCGATCAATAAAGGGATTACAAACAGATCACTGAAATTGAGAAGCTGTAATTGCAGCAACAGGAAGGACAATTGCTGTCAGGTAAAGGCACTGAACCGGACTGCACTCAGTCTTCTGAACGGTCTGATCGCACTGAAGGAAGAGATTCTGGAAAAGGTGCTCTGCTGTCAGATGTTTACTGTGAATTATCCGCTGCTGATCGAACATATTCTCAGAGAGGCAAAGCTTTACCGAAAATATGTGCAAATGCTGGAATTAAATGGCACCATAGCCGTACAGTCTATGAAAGAGACTGAGTGCTTCTGGAATCAGATCATGATGGAGCATGCACTTTTTATCCGAGGTCTGCTGGATCCTTCGGAGGAAGAACTGATTCATTCTGCTCATCAGTTTGCGGGGGATTATGCAGCACTGCTGAAAGCCAGCCGGAACGCACAGGAGAAAATCATGTCTGCGGATGTGCTGACACAAACGAAAAAGTTCAGAGATTTCAAGGCTGCGGGAACAAAGGGAATTGCAGCCTGCCAGATTCGTTCGCTGATTCTGCCGCTGCTTGCTGACCATGTACTGCGCGAGGCGAATCATTACATCCGGCTTTTGGAAACCTGCTGATTCAAACAAAAGAATAAAGCTGGCTGCTGCAAGGTTGATCCTGCAACAGCCAGCTTTGGCTTATATCTTTTTTATGACGCCTCCTGGGTTCTGAGTTCTTCCACATAAGCATTCAGCTCTTTGAAAGAACCATTCGGATAAACAGAAATGTCAACATCCTCCTTATTGATGAGACAATCCGTCAGCAGAAACACCTTCATTCCGATTTTCTCTGCGGTCATATCATCGCCCACATCATTGCCTACCATCAGACACTCCTCGGGCTGTACACCGAATCGTTTGATTATCTCCAGATAATAATCCGGATTGGGCTTGGAACGATTGATATTCTCATAGGAAGTAATGAGTGCAAAGTCCTCCGGCTTCAATCCAGCCCAGCCGATACGCCATTCTGTAGCACGTGCCGGGAAGATCGGATTGGTTGCCAGAATCACACGGTATCCATCAGACTTCAGCTTATGTACGGTTTCTGCTGCCAGAGGATTATAGCCGCAAACCTCCTTGATCGTGTCGAATTCCGTCTCGTAAAACATATCAAAATAATGCTTGTCCTCCAGGATCTGACTACCGTATATGGAAACTGCGGTTTCCCAGAAAACAGCTTCATTACTTTTTTCGCTGATATTTTTTATCATATCAGCAGTTCCTCTCCAAATCGTATCTACAAGCTGCTTCGGATCATAGCCTTGCATAACCAGGCTTGCAGATATCTTCTTGAAATACGTCCCGATAAACACATCCTGATCCATAGGAAGCAGCGTTCCATCGAGGTCAAATAAAATCGTAGTAATGGACATTTGAAATACCCCTCATCCTTGTTTTTCTTCATTATACCACAAAATGCCGGTCAATGCAATTCTTTTTTCGGGCAGATACCGCATAACGCTCAGTTGAGTCTTGTTGTTTTCCATATTTTTATCAGATTGAAGTTGACATTCTTATAGTATTGTGTTATAATAAAACTATATTTATCTTTTATGAGACGTTTCGGAAAACAATGTATGACTGATTTTAGTCCGATGAGAAAAGAATAAGGAGTGTTGACAGTGAGCATATTTAAAAAAAGTATTTTCCTTTTGACCAGTGCAGCGATGCTGCTGACATCCGGGATATCTCCCGATATTACAGCATCTGCAAAGCAGGTGCGGATCGGATTTCTGGGGGATATCAATCTGGACGGAATTCCTACGCTCAGCGATGCTGTACAATTGCAGAAGCATCTTCTGAATATAGAATGCATCACGGAGGAAACTCCCTATAGCCGTGCTGACCTGAACGCAGATGGTCAGGTGAATTGCTTTGACCTTGCCATTCTGAAAAGATGCGTCAAGGACACGGATTCCTGGATTCCCATTTATGAGGAACAACCTGATGATCCGGAGGTGCCTTTTATTTCTGCACCCATTTCCGCGGTAGGAAGTTCGCTTCCCTCACAGGGTGATGCAGGGCTTGTTATTTTCTACATAGATTTTCCGGACTGCACTTATGAAAATAAGCTTTCTGCGGAGCAGGTACAGGAAATTGCATTCGGAGAGTCAGATGCCTCCTCACCGTATTATCCCTTTGAAAGTATGCATGCATTCTATGCACGTTCCTCTAAGGGGCGCATGAATCTCAGCGGTCAGGTATTCTCCTATACAGCCCAGAATGATATTTCCGCCTATAATGAGGATAAGGTATCACTTGCAAAGGAGTGCTTCGAAGCCTTTAAGGACAGCGTTGACTTCAGCCAGTATGATAAGGATGAAGACGGCATGATCGATGCGACTCTGTTTACTGTGCCGGAGAGTGCAGATGCAGACTACTGGTGGCCATGCGCTGGCGGTTTTGGTGATCCTTATTATACTGTAGATGGTGTGACAGTCGGACATATTATTACTGGTAATGCAGCTCCATCTGATCATATGAACTTTAACAGCAGCTATCTTCATGAGATGGGACATTGCATGGGCCTGCCGGATTATTACTTGTATTATTCTGAAGACTTTGACAGCATGCACGGTCCTGCTGGTACTGAACTGATGGATGCAGATGCGTATTCAGATTTCAGTTCTTTCTCAAAACTTATGCTCGGCTGGTATCGGGAAGATCAGGTAGAGGTTTTTGACAGATCCCAGTTCGTACAAACATTTGAATTGAGCGGCGCACAGACAGAAGACGGGAACTGTGTCATTATTCCTTACGGTGATCTGGATGAGAATTATTTCTCAGAATACTTTATCATTGAGTATTCAACAGAAGAAGCGAATAACAGTGCGGTCAGTGATATCTGGTGGCAGGAATTTGAAAGCGGCATCCGTATTCATCACATTCAGGCAGAACTCTATTCGGATTACTGGTGGACCTATCCGAAATATCAGAATGGATCGGAATTCACGAACATGGATGATGATGGCATCCGGTTGATCCGACTGGTCAATGACGGTGGAAGTCCCTTCCAGGCTGGTGATATTGTGAATAGCAGTACGCCGGGATTCGGATGGTACGACAGCAGCGAACAGGAGACGATCGATCCAGGTGTGACGATTTCAATCGGAGAACTGGTAGATGGCAAGTATCCGATTACGATTTCTGTAAATTGAGCTATATATGAAATGAACCCCGTATCCCAATCGAATACGGGGTTTTTACATACATCATTCTCTCTGTTCAGCCAGATTTTAGTATAAGTCCAACGATAATCGCATTCTCTCTTGACAAAATCTTCTATTTCGGCTATAATAACAAAAAAGTATGTGTAAACACAGGAAATATTGTGACAATTAAAAAGTGAGGAGATAGAATGAAACTTAGATATAAACAATCTCTCTGCGCATTTTTCACAAGCGCAGCCGTCACGCTGAGCAGCCTTCCTATGGGATTTCCAGTCTCCGCAGAAGCAGATCTTAGAGATGCAGGTCTCAACTATACGGAGTCTGTCGAGTACAACCTCGGCTCCTGCGACAGCGGTTATACCTCGACGCCCTGGATTCGTGCTGAGCCGGGGAAGAACTGGACTACAACAATTACCGGCTATTCACTGCTGCTCATTGGCATCGGCGGCTATTCCTCCGCTATGAACGCAGATGGTGTGGATTATGATTTCGATGAAGCCTTCTTCACGAGCCTCGAAGCTACCTTGCAGAGCGCACGGAAAAGCGGTGCAACAGTGGGACTGCGTTTCCGATATGATGATAATGGCGTCGAAAAACCTGAGCCTGCCGATTTTTCCCAGGTACTGCGTCATATTGAGCAAATTGGAGAAAGCGGACTGTTTCATGAATATGAGGATGTTATTTCCTTCGTAGAAACCGGATTTGTGGGATGCTGGGGTGAACAGTGGGGCGGAAAATATACCTCTCTGGAGCATAAAGCACAGGTGCTGGATGCATTCCTGAACATCACACCAGACACTGTTCCGGTAACGGTACGTACCCCCAATACGTTCCGTCAATGGCTGAAGGATTACTGCGGCATTGAGACAACAGCTGCGGATATGAGCTACGAAATCTCTGACTCGGAACTCGCAGCGAAGGCTGCTCGTGTGGGACTGTATAATGACGGCTATATGGGCTCGGACAGTGACCTGGGAACCTACTCAAACCGTGCAGGCGAAACAGCCTGGCTGGCGGATGCACCTTCTTACGGCGGCGAGTTTTCTGGCAATGACGAATGGAGACTGAAATACACAACCTGGCAGCCGGAGTATGCACTTCCTGAGATGTACGACACAAATCTCCTGCGCATCAACTGTAATATTTACCGTACACGTACAGTGAGTACGACTTATACGACCCAGGAAGAAGCACAGGAGCGCCTGGACGCCATTGATGTGCTGTATGAAAATGCCGGGCTGGGCGATTATGATTACGGCGGCACCATCGAACAGACGGAAGAGGGCTATAAGGCAAGCTGGAAGTGGATGGGCTACGATGACTTCACTTTTGATGAAACGCTGGACAGCAAGCTGGGTGTTTCCTGTGACAACAGTGCCTTTTATGGGGAGACAGTGTGGCAGTATATCCGAGCTCATCTGGGATATCGTTTTGTATTGCGCAAAAGTCAGCTCAGTGAAACGGCTGACCCGGGCGGTGCCTTTACCATGAATTTCTCTGTAGAAAATACCGGTTTTTCGGAAACACCGAAGGATAAGGAGGTAGAAGTCCTCCTGACCAACGGAACGATCACATATACTCTTACAACAGAACTGAATGCGAGAGACTGGGCATCTGCATCGCTGAATGAGGAAACCCTTTCTCTGACCCTGCCGAAGACTATGCCGGGCGGCGAGTGGGATGTGTACCTGCGTATCTCTGAACACAACGAAGATGCTGCCAATGACGCATTGTTCTGTACACGTTTTGCAAATGAGGATCTTCAGTACAATGCATCTCTCGAAGCAAATTACATGGGCAGCGTAACAGTATCCGGCGCGGCAGATGCTGCTGAAGAACCTGTTGAGGATACCCGTGCAGCAGGATACTATATGGGCTCTGATCCCATCAGTATCGGAGAGACTGAGATTGTGAATTTCCTCGATCAGCCCTATATTTATCAGGAAGACGGGCACCATGGCTTTACATTTTTGTACAAGGTTCAGGGTATTACGGAGCCGATTCAGCTGGGTAACTGGTACACAGCATTCAGTGTGACGACTACAGGCTACAGCAGTGCTTATACAACCTATGGTATCAATACACGGAATCAGACACTTACAGAGGATGGCTGCTATGCACTTCATATTCCGTTTTTCGGATGCGCATTCAACTGCAAGGAGGTATCCGCTGCCGGCACAACAAAGCTGACTGCGGTAAATATCAATGACAGTCGGAACTACTGGAGTGCGGATACATTTACAGAACTGGGAAACAATACGAATGTCCAGATTACACCCATAGCTTTCCTGGAAGGAGGTCCTGCGGGGTATGATGTAACCTTCCATCTGGCAGATGGTGATGTGAATTATACAGGCGAATATGGCTTTAAAGACGAACTTTCTCAGACCATATCCAATGTATCAGCTGTGACAGCTCTTTCTCTCCTGGAAAAGGGAAGTGCTGCTCAGTATACAGATGAAGACGGCAACGTATATAAGCTTCTGGGCTATACTACGAAGGAAGGCGATAAAAGCTGTCTGATTGATGAGAACTTTATCGCTGCCGGAACATTGCATCTGTATCCGTATTATGAGCTCGACCGGGAAGCGACAAACCTGAACCAGACCCATGAAGCGCTGGTAAACGGTGCTGACAGTCAGGGTGTCCGCTATGTGCTGGATGAAGAGACCATGACTGCTATGGTCGGAGATGGAAGTGCGTGGGAGAACAACAGCGGCTTCAGTGGGAACGGAAGCATTATACTGCCTGCATATGTAACAAATGCCGGAAAGACCTATAAGGTAACTGCAATTGGTGCCAATGCATTCGGTTCCTGCACTGGGATTCAGGATGTAACAATTCCGTCCACTGTCACAGAAATCGGTGAAAATGCTTTTTACTCTGGTACTGTGCTGATTGTATATGAGGGAAGCGTTCCTGCAAAGCTTCTGGAGGATGGTGCAAATCCGGTAGAATATCTGACAGCACCGATTCTTTTGGGAGATGTAAACTGTGATGGTACTGTAAGTCTGCTGGATGCAGTTGTACTGAAACGATGGCTGGCAGGACTTTGTGAGGACATTGACCTGACCGCTGCTGATATCAATGAAAGCGAAAGCGTGAACATATTCGATCTGGCAATGCTGAAGCAATTGCTAAAGGCTGACTGACGCTTGCGCATACCAATCAATTACAAAGAGGCTGTTGCAAGTTTAAATCTGCAACAGCCTCTGTCAATTTTCTGATTATTCTCAATGGGAGAATTATCCTTGTCTTTTGCTTGCCACCTTATAGCGCAGGATTTTCTTTGTAGCATTCTTTTCGAATTCCGCATCACGCAGATGTACCTGACGAATGTGCTTGTACGGTGGCTGCTGCTGGTTGTATTCTGCAATCAGCTTATTGAAATATCCCTGATCACCGATGTGTGCCTCATCCGGGAAAATCTCTGCAACCAGCTTCTTATTTTCGCCATACACAACAACCTCAGATACAGCATCATCCAGAAGGATCTGAGATTCAATTTCCTCCGGAGATACGTTTTCGCCATTGCTGAGGATGATCAGGTTCTTCTTTCTGCCCGTAATGAACAGGAATCCATCCTCGTCAATTCGTCCCAGGTCACCAGTTGCGTACCAACCGTTCTGGAGTACAGCAGCTGTGGCTTCGTCATCCTTATAGTAGCCCATCATGACATTATCGCCCTTGACAAGGATCTCATCGTCCTCTGCGATTTTTACCCGGCAGCCGTCCAGAATCTGTCCTACACTGCCATCACGCCAATGGAAATTTCGGTTTACCGAAACGACCGGTGAACACTCTGTAATACCATAACCATTCAAGATGTTCACACCCCATGAACGGAATGCCTTTACATACTTCGGCTCAAGATGTGCACCGCCGCAGATCACATATTCCAGATTGCCGCCGAAGGCATCCTTCACAGACTTAAAAAGCGTTTTTCTCAGGTCAATACCGAATCGCATGAGAGAATCGCTGACCTTTGCCGCATTTGCAAGTGTTTTTTCCTTGCTGTTCTTTCTTGCAGTTTCCATAATCTTCTTATAGAACGTTTCTACAAAAAGCGGAACCCAGAATACAGTCTGAGGCTTTACCGTTTTCAGATCCTTTTGAATGGTCTTCAGACTCTTATTGATGAAGGTGCTGCATCCATAATGATACACCTTGAATATCGCTGTAATCAGACCAAAGGTGTGATGGAAGGGGAGAACTGCCAGCGTACCGCCGTTCGGTTCGAAATTCTTGCAGGCAAAGTTGATGTCCGAAGCCATATTTCTGTGACTGAGCATAACACCTTTGGCACTTCCAGTTGTACCGGAGGTGAAGAAAATTGCGCCCAGACTGTCCGGCAGAACCTCATAATCCAGATAGTCGGTGTTTCCTTCTTCGATCAGATTGTTGCCTTCAGCAATATATTCCGGAAAATCAGCCATACAGAATACTGTGATATCCGGGATATTCGCTACCAGATTCGCATAGGTTTTGGATACAAAAACTGCGGTACAGTCGCTCTGTCTGAGAAGTTCAGCCACCTTTTCAGCAGAATACTCCTTGCCGATCGGAACAGCAACATTTCCGCCGTTGGCAACCGCCAGAAAGGAAATGATCCACTCATAGCAGTTTTCACCGATCACAGCAATATGTGCGCCGTCACGGAAGCCTTTGCCATACAAAAAGGTTCCCAGGGCATTGATATCATCCCTGGATTCACGGAACGTAATGGTCA
>JAFURN010000105.1 GCA_017480865.1 Ruminococcus sp.
GATTCTTCGCCGCATTGTTCTGAACCTCGCCATAAAAATTCAGCCCCTTTCTGATTACAAAACGAAAGGGGTTGTTTCATTGGAAAATATTTTTGATGAAATACGCAGCAGGGTATCAATGCAGGATGTAGCAAAATTCTACGGCTTGCAGATGAACCACTCCGGTATGGCTTGCTGTCCCTTTCACGATGACAGAACACCAAGCCTGAAAGTATATGACGATCATTTCTACTGCTTCGGCTGTGGGGCAACGGGAGATTGCACAGGTTTTACTGCAAAGCTGTTCGGTATCCCTCAGATTGAAGCAGCAAAGAAAATCAGCTATGATTTCGGACTTAACCTTTTTAATGGGGAAATCGCCGTTCCTGTTAATCCAAGGCTAAAGTCTGAGAACGATTTTCATGTTTGGCTGAGAAATGCTAATCTTGCCGTATCTGAGTATTTATCCAAGCTTAACGAGTGGAGAAAAATCTATGCTCCCAAAAATCAATGGGAACAGCTTCACCCGTTGTTTGTTGAGAGCCTTAAAAGAACCGACTATGTGGAGTATCTTGCAGATTTGCTGGCTCATGGTTCCGATAAGGAAAAGAAGCTCTATTATAAAGAGAACGGCAATGACATCAAGAAAATACAGGAACGCCTTGAAAAGCTCGCCGCTGAGGTTCGTCCTGTGAAACGCAAAGCAATTTGACGGAGGGATACCTATTTATGATACTTGAAGATAAACAGACCTGCTGCTTCATGCACCTCGTCGAAAGGTTCATTGCAGATAACAGTAATTATCTGCTCCCTGTGAGGCAGTATATGAATACCGTGCCGAACAAGGTGCTGCTGGGGTATTACGATGATGAGTACATATATCTGATACCGAGTGTTGTTATCGGTATGTGCGATAAACTTCTTATTGAAAATAACCTCGCACCGTTCAATATGCAGACTGTTCTGAAACAGCTTTTTGCACTTAATTATATTAAGGTACATTGGATAATGAGTAAGGAAGTCAGATACCGTCCGCAGAAGCGTGTCGGCTCGACAAAGAGAAGATACATCACATTCCATCGCAGGGTATTTCCGAAAAGCATAGGAGAAAGGGGCAGAGTATAATGGATAAGAATGAATTTATAGACGCAGTTGCAAAACAGAAAGGTATCAGCCGAGGAAAAGCCTATCGTTCTGTTGAGGCGGTAATGGATACCATACGCATTCTGATAATGCAGGGAGAGGAAATAAAAATCGGAGGGTTCGGTACTTTTGATATTGTAACTGATCTCAGAGGAGAGCGTATCCCTGTGTTCAAAGCGGGCAGGGCATTGAAGAAGGTAGTTAATACCCTTGGTAAAGGAGGAAGATAAAATATGAGCGAACAGAAGCAGCGTGATATAATTCTGACCGATGACCAGAAAGATGCATTGGTACAGAGTTTCTTTCCTGTTATGTTGGAATTTTTCAAATCTGATAGGGGTAAAAAAATTTATACCGAATACTTAAAAAATAAGGAGTGTGAAAAATCGGAAGCCCCTTAATTCCTGCCTGCTGTTTTCTAATCATAAAAAAGGTAATTTAGCACTTTAAAGCGTTGATAAATCGTTTTGAAAGTGGTATACTATATAATATAGAAGGCAATTGACAAAGCAGTAAGACAGGAGGTATATAATGATATAAGCAGTAATTTACGCTCGCTACTCTTGCGATAACCAAAGAGAAGAGAGTATTGAGGGACAGCTTCGTGAATGCAAGGAGTTCGCAACCCGCAAGGGATATACATTGGTTGATTCATATATAGATAGAGCAATGTCCGCAAAGACTGATAACCGTCCTGAGTTTCAGAGAATGATTAAGGAGAGTGCAAAGGAACTTTTCGATGTGGTCATTGTTTGGAAGCTGGACAGATTTGCAAGAAACAGATATGACTCCGCACATTACAAGGCTACGCTTCGACGGAATGGCGTAAAAGTTGTTTCAGCAACGGAGGTAATCTCAGAGGGCGCAGAGGGTATCATTCTCGAATCGGTGCTGGAGGGTTATGCTGAATATTATTCGGCTGAACTTTCTGAGAAAGTTATCAGGGGTATGACTGAGAACGCTCTCAAGTGTCAGTACAATGGAGGATATATTCCTGTAGGGTATAAGGTTGACGAGAATAAGCACTATCAGATTGATGAGCTGACCGCACCTTTTGTAAAGGAAGCATTTCTGATGTATGTTAATGGACGTCATATCAAAAAAATCGTTGAGTACTTCAATGAAAATGGTATCCGTTCATCACGAAACAAGCCTATGACCAAAACAACGGTGTCTACAATCCTGCAAAACAGAAAATACATTGGCGAATATCAATATAGGGATATAGTTGTTCCCGATGGAATTCCAGCGATCATTTCAAAGGAACTGTTTGCACTGGCACAGGACAGGCTTGTTAAGAACAAGTACGCACCCTCTACATATAAGGCAGATGATAAGTACCTGTTGACTACAAAGCTTATGTGTGGGGATTGCGGAAAATACTTGGTTGGTGAAAGTGGCACAAGTCGTACAGGCAAGAAGTATTATTATTACAAATGCTCAACGGCAAAGAAAAAAGAGGGCTGTCACAGAAAGCCGTTAAAAAAAGAAATAATTGAGGATATTGTTATCAGTCAGACTATGCGAAGCGTATTTCAGAGTCATTCCTTGGACGCTATCGTTGACCATATTATGATGTGGCAGCAAAAGGAGAACACTACCCTCCCTCTTCTTCAAAGAGAGTTGGCAGAAGTAGAAAAGAGCCTTGGCAATGTAATGAATGCCATAGAACAGGGTATTATAACATCTACAACCAAAAATCGAATGAAAGAGCTTGAGGACTTGAAAACAGATATTGAGGTTAAGATTGCGAGAGAAGAAATACAGGCGCAGGTCTTAACCAAGGAGCAAGCGACATTCTGGCTGCAAAGAATGGCGGACTTTGACCTTGCAAATCATGACAACAAGCAGCGAATTGTTGATACCTTTATAAATTCAATATATGTGTACGATGATAGACTGGTCATTAACTTTAATTGTCGGGAGGATTCGGAAACGATTCCTCTCGAACTGAGTGTGTTTGGTTCGGATTTTAACTTGCTGGGGGAGCCACATTGGACAAATCCGAACCCCTCAGGAGGTTCGGATTTGTTTGCATTTTATCCCGACGTCCTGTGTTCGGATTGGTTGTATACTATAAATAGAAACAACTCAGGCAGCTGCATCCTTAATCCGGTGCAGTTGCCTTTTTTGTAGCTCTATACTAAAAGTTGGAGAAATAGAGCCTTTTTAATCCTCAAGCTGTTGATAAACAACAATCAAACAGGCGCAGCACAATACGTCTAAAGATGATCGGAAAAAGTCCTTGCAATGTCTTCTTCGCTGTGATATAATTTAAGTGAAATCAGAATCAGCAGTATTTGTCCATAATGTACTTGTCACATTGTCAGCAGGAGGAATCCCATGAAAGCAATCGGAAAAATTGGCATCATCATCCCTGAAATCACGGATTCTCTGGATTTTGCGGTAATTGGCGGAATGTATTCGCAGGCTCGGCAGCTTGGCTATGACCTGCTTCTCTTTACAGGAATCTACAATACCCACGTATCACAGGGTTATAACGAATACCGTAAGGCTCTGGATAACATCTATACTCTTCCTCAAAAAGCAGAATTGGACGCATTGATCCTTGCCGGCGACCGCTTTGTCAGTGAGGACATTATCCGCTTCTGCGACAGACAGCTACGGGATGTGACTATCCCGAAGATCATGCTGCATCACCCTATGGACGGCTACATCAATATTTATCCGGTGCAGGAGGAATATATGTACCGCATGACAAAGCATATGATAGAGACGCATCACTGCCGCAGGCTATATTGCCTTGCCGGTGTGGAGGGTGAGATCGCCACCATGGAGCGTCTTGCGGGCTTTAAGAGAGCTATGGATGAGGCTGAGATCCCTTATTCCGATTCGGATATAATTTACGGCTATTTCTGGACTGAGGTTCCGTATCAGCTGGGAAAGGACATCGGGAACGGTATCGTAGAGCGTCCGGAAGCTGTGGTGTGCATGAATGATTTTATGGCGGCGGCGCTGATCAGGGGCTTGCAGGAATGCGGCATATCCGTTCCTGAGGATATTGCAGTAACGGGCTATGACGGCAACTGGATATCCACCTTCACCGATCCACAGATAACAACTATTGTGGGACGTGATACACAGCTTGGCGCTTCAGCGATCGCCATGATACATGAAATTCTCACGGGAGAAAAGGTGGAGATCCCGGATAACATACAGAAGATCAGCGTCAGAGGAAGCTGCGGCTGTCCATGGCATAAGGAGGTAAATCCTGTGCCGGATACGTCCTTTATGAAATTTTCCAAGAATATGCTGGATCAGTACTATCACCGCAAGGAGTTCATTACATCGGATTTCATGACCAATATCACAACTGCGGATTCTCTGGAGCAGCTTATCGAAAGGATCAAGGGCTATAAGCAGATGCTCTACAATGCGGTGAATATTGATATCTGTCTCTGCGAGGACTGGAAGCTTGATTTCAAGGATACCGACAATTACCGCAGGTCAGGCTATTCAGATTACATGATCTCTGTATTATCCCAGCAGAATGGCGCAGAGGAAGCAATCGGACGGCTGTTCTCTGTGAAAAAGCTTGTACCGTATCTTATGTCGGAGCATGAACCGATGCTGACCGTGTTTACTTCGCTTTTCTGCAAGAATCAGATACTCGGTTATGTGACCACATCCTTCAGAGAGGTAAGCGACATCTGCATTGACGAATACTATGTAAACTGGTGCGATTCTGTCGCCAACGGTTTCAGAGCAGTGCAGGAGAAGATGTACAAGGACTACATCCAGCGTGAGGTTGCCTTGAGAACACTCCATGATCCGAACACCGGTCTGCTCAACAAACGAGGTCTGCTGGAGCAAGCGAAGGAGTTTATAGCGTACGGTAAGCAGTATGGCGTTCTGCTGATGGCGCATAAGGAAAATGACGATTCGATGGCAAAATCCGGCTTTGAACCGCATCAGCTGATCGCCAACGCCATCCGTCTGACTACGGATAAAAAGGAACTGTATGCCAGAATCAGCGACCATGTTTTCTGTGTCATATTTCCTCTTGAAGCTGGCAAAAACGGCAGAGGTACTGCGGAGAGGAGACTGCTGGATATCGAAAAGCGTATTCATTATATGCACGGAAATATGAGGAATCTGTTCCGGTTTGAGATCGAGCTTGATTTCGCAGAGCTTGCAGGCTGTGATCTGATGTACCTTGATGAGCTGCTGATCAAGCACATGCAGCTGATGAGTCACAAGGTTTACGGTGATGTGCCTTACGGCAATACGCTCAAGGAACAGCTGTATCGTCTGCGCCACGAGATCATGCTGCATCCGCAGAAGGAGTGGAGCATGGACGGCATCGCCAAGGAGCTTGGCGTCAGCGTCAGCTATCTGCAGCATTCCTACAAGGCTGAGTTTGCAGTCTCATGCTTTGATGATATCATCCTTGCGAGGGTGGAAAAGGCTAAGCAGCTGCTCGCATCAGTCGATTTGCGTATCATTGAGATCGCCGAGCAGTGCGGCTATCAGAGCAACAGACATTTTACAAGACAGTTCAGGCAGTATACAGGTGTGTCTCCCACGGAATACAGAAAGGCTGCTAATTCATAAGCAATATATGATTCAAGGTGCTTCTGCGTACATTGCAGGAGCACTTTTTGTGTATTCAGGCACCAACTCGGCAGAATGAGTCTAAAAATAAGCAGGATGCGTCCTTGTAATGATTTCAGCGTTGTGATATAATCAAAGTGTAAAGGGCAATCAGTAATGAGGAAAGTGATTGCTATATAATGAGTTCGGGTATATGAAAAATCAGAATTGGAGGAAAAGATTATGAAAACTATGAAGCGTATGACAAGTCTGCTGTCAGCAGCAGCGATCACCCTTAGTGCTTTCGCATTCGGTACTTTTTCTGAAAACGAATCGGTTATGACAGCGCAGGCGGCAAGTGCGATATATCCTGTGCAGGAATTCCGTCTTGGCATTTCCAATACAGACAGAAACGCGTCGGCAGACGGTACGGCTGTTACCTCGGCTAAGCTTGAGGGCAAGGATTCCGAAAAGTGGACGCTCAATTTCATCAGCGATGGCGTGTATGAGATCGTAAGCTCCTCAAACGGCTATGTTATGACAGCTAACGGCAGCAGCGTAAATCTCGCAGCAGATACAGACGGTGCGACCCAGAGATGGAAGATCGAGGGCGTACAGAAGGACTACGACGGCTACTATCTGTATTATAAGGTAACAAACAATTCCACAGGTCAGGCTCTGACCTTCCAGCCCAGCGGCAATACTTTTACTCTTACAAATTACAGCGGTGCTTCCTATCAGAAGTATAAGCTGAATCTGGACGGACTGGAGGGCTTTGCAGCAAACTGCAAGACCTCACAGGGCGAAAAGGCAGGTACTATCGGCGGTCTGCTGGGTCAGACGGTCATTGTTACTACTGCAAAGGATATGGAGACATATCTGAATTCCGACAAGCCATACACAGTAGTTGTAAATGGAAATTTTGATATGCAGTCAATGTTCCACACTCGTTTCCGTGACTACAAGACACTGGTTGGCTCCTACAATGCCAATCAGCTGACAGACGCCTACTTCCGAACCAATAATGAGTGGGGTACAGCAGGAGATGAGCCGAGTGATAATATCGTTATCCGGAATATCAAGTTCCTTGCGAAGAATGTTGAGGACCGCAAGCAGCTGAATGTCTATTCATCCCGTCAGATCTGGATCGACCATTGTTCCTTTGACAGCCAGCTGACCCGTGATGTGGATGAGGTAGGCAAGTTCATCTGGATAAACACACCTCAGACAAATTCCTACGATAAGAAGGACATCAACCGCAGTCCTGACTATGTAACTATTTCTTACTGCACATTCAAGAATCGTTACTGGACAGTAGCCTATGGTACACAGAACAGTGAAAAGACCCGCTGCCGTACTACACTCATGTATAACTGGTGGAACAACTGCGTAAGACGTACACCTCAGATCGGCAACGGTACAGGACATATCTATAACAACTATCATTCATTCTCCGGCAGCGGTGCTTCACAGCAGATCATCGGCGGCGACGGTTCCACAACTGTCAGCGAAAACTGCCGTTTTGAAGGTCTGAGCGGTCTGGAGATCGCAGGCGGCGGAAGTACATCGAATTACCGTGATTCAGGTTCCTATACCGGTACTTCAAAGCTGAATTTCAATCCGGCATACGGTACCAACATGCAGCCCAGTCAGTATTATGGTTATTCTCTGCTTTCCGCATACGGCGGCTCAGATACCAAGAGCTTCTGCCAGACATATTCCGGATGCTTCAATTCCGAAAGCAAGCTGAAGTACATCACTGACAGCGATATGGCAGGTCATATCAAGACAAAGTATGATTGTCCTTTCCTTGAAGGCACTGACGTTACCGACGCAAAGCAGGGTGCTGTTATGAGTACAGCGATCAAGTACAGATTTGTAAATGTGGGCAGCGGCATGAGCCTTGAGGTTGCTGATTCAGAAGCGGCAAGCGGTGCAAACGTACAGCAGGGCAACACAGGCGCAGACGGCTGGACTCTCGCTGATGCAGGCGACGGATATTATTACGTTTATTCCGAGCTGGGCGACGGCAAGACATTTACTCTCGATGTACCCTACGGCAGTGCAGACAACGGCACAAGCATCGGTATCTGGACAAATGACGAATCAGATGCAAGAAAGTTCAAGTTCATCGACAACGGCGACGGCAGCTATAACATCGTTACAAAGGTTTCAAAGGATACAAGCTGTCTTGGTGTGTACGGCGGTTCCAAGGACGCCGGTGCAGATGTGGTTCAGTGGACGCTCAATACCTCTGACGACCAGAAGTGGAGAGCAGAGATCAAGGTTGATCCCATTGACGGAAATCTGGTCAAGAATCTTGTTGTCAAGGATACATCAACCTATCAGAGCTGGAGCATTGATGACAGCATTGCACTGGGTGATCTGGTATTCGGCGACCGTGATGTGACTTATAAAACAATCCCTGAAAAACTGATTAGTGCAGAATATATAAGAACAGCATGCGATGCGAAGAATGCAACCACAGATCTTGCGAAATTTGATGCCGGTGCGGACTGCACAGTATATGTTGCACTTGATAACAGAGTTGCAAATGTTCCTGCATGGCTTTCCGGCTGGACAGAGACAGGCGAAACTGTTGCAAACAGCAAGGACGTTACATTTAACCTCTACTCAAAGGAAGTAAAGCAGGGCGAAACAGTCGTTCTTGGCACAAACGGACAGTCGCAGACCTGTGTAAACTATACAGTATTCGCAGTGAAGAAAGCGGAGGTTACTACTACCATAACAACAACTACTACTACAACGACTACAACAACAACGACAACGACTACAACTACCACCACTACTACAACTGCCAAGGAGCCTGATCCTGTAACAATTGAAGGCGATACAAATGCAGACGGTGAATTTGGCATGGTAGATATCGTAATGCTGCAAAAGTGGCTGCTGAATATGGGTGAGCTTACAAACCGAGAAGCAGCAGATGTATGCGCTGACGGCAGGATCAATGCCTTTGACCTGTGCGTACTGAAGCGCATGCTGACAGAGAAATAAACATTCAACAGGCATCTTACAGAAAGGATTGAGTATATATGAAAAAGCTTTTTAAACGTATACTTTCCGTTGCTATGGCGATGGTATGTACTATAGGCTTCATGGGTGCTCCGGAAGGTGTGCTGCGTACAGAAACAGTAAGTGCAGCGACAGCCGAGGATTATCCCGTACAGCTCGTGAAGCTGGGAACATCTGACGGTGGAAGCAGTATTTCAGCAAACGGCGCAAGTCTGAGCACCTCCGCAAACAGCGGCGCAGCTTCTCAGAGCTTCCGCTTTGAGTATGCAGGTGCAGACGGAAACGGTAATTACTTCCGTATTATCAATGCGGCAGCAGGAAAGGCAATAAGCGTTTCCGGTACATCCTGTACGCTTTCCGGCATTTCCGAGAACAACAATCAGCTCTGGTATGCAGCCTCTGTTCAGAATGATGTGAACAATCAGGGTCTTTACTACAAGATCATGAGTCGTTCCAATACAAATAATGTTCTTACCAATAATAACGGCACGATCGGCGTTTCAGCATATTCCGGCAGCTCTTCTCAGAAATGGCTGCTGAATACCGCAGGACTTCAGGGCTTTGCAGGCTATGCAAAGACAATGAACGGCAGTGTAAAGTGTTCTGCGATCGGCGGACTTCTTGGCGAGGTCGTTGAGGTTGATACCTTCGATGAGCTGAAGAATGCCTGCGAAAAGGACGATAATCCCAGAACAATTATAATCACTAAGAACATTTCGAAAACAGGCTCCTACTACACTACCAATCAGGGAAGATACTTCTGGTACGGCGGCAACATCTACATTCGTGACAACAAGACCATCATCGGCAGTTATGCTGCACATGATCTTTATAATGTGAATTTCAACTCCTACAATACCAGCGGTTACGGACACGCAAACAATGTTATTATCCGTAATATCAATCTGTCGCATGATAAGGATCTGAATCATGCAAATGTCTGGGACTTTGCAGACGGTAAAAATGTATGGATCGACCACTGTACATTTGTAGGACACAGTGCGGTAAATCAGGCTTCTTCAGGACAGGTTGACTGGGATAAGTTCCTGTGCTTCTACGGCGATTCTGACTATGTAACTATTTCTGACTGTGAATTCGGTTTGCACAAATATGGTGTATTGCTTGGCTATCCTGCCGATACTGAGCAGGATGTTGCAAACTACAATGGTACTCCGTGTATCACCCTTGTTGATAACTTCTTTAACGGCACTCAGACCCGTGCTCCCGGACTTATGCGCTATGGCTATTTCCATTCCCTGAATAACTTCGTGTACAATTTTGATATGGGTTATACCATCTATACAGCAAGCAAGCTCTTTGCAGAAAAGAATTATTATGACAAAGGCTCTAAGAAAGGCTCTGTAGTAAATGACACTACAAGTACAGGAGACGCATCCTCCAAATATCCGGGCAAGTATTCCGACGAAGGCTCAATCCACGCAAACGGCGGAAGTCTTGCTAATAACAAATCCTCAGCCTGCACATGGAGACCCACATCCAATTACAGTTATAAGTCAATGGCTGCGAATGACGTCAAGAACTACACAATGGCAAACGCTGGTGCTAAGTCTTCTCCGGCAGATATCAAATACTATTGTCTCGACCATAACTGGGAAATGGACAGCGTTTCTGAGGAAGCTGCTGTGCTGGATACTACAAAGTCATATTCTTTCCGCAATGTAGGCAGCGGACTCTTCCTTGAGGTAGAGAATGGTGCTGCTGCAAGCGGTACGAGCGTTGTTCAGGGCAACTCCTCAGACGCAAATGCTGATATATGGACTCTTGAAGACGCTGGCGACGGCTACTATTACATTTATTCCGCATTAGGCGACGGCAAGACTTTTGCCCTTGACGTACCCTACGGCAGTGCAGACAACGGCACAGCTCTTGGTATCTGGACAAATGATAAGTCTGATGCAAGAAAGTTCAAGTTCATTGACAACGGCGACGGATCATATACGATCGTTACCAAGCCCTCCGGCGATGCAAGCTGTCTTGGAGTGATTTCAGATTCTACAGAAAGCGGTGCAGGTGTCATCCAGTGGGCACGCAACGGAAAGGATTCCCAGAAATGGGTAGCTGTTGTAAAGCTTCCGCTGCTTAGCGGCGAGCTGATTCAGGACTTTGACCGATTCGACACAGAACACGCTGACAGCTGGTCGATCCAGACAAATCTTCAGACAGGAGACCTCGTATTCGGTGACCGTGATGTGACCTATACTACAATTCCTGAAAAACTGATCGGTGCAGAATATGTAAGAACTGCCTGCGATGCAAAGACTCTCAGTACTGATCTTGCAGAGTTCAAAGCCGGTGCTGACTGCACAGTATATGCAGCACTTGACAACAGAGTTGCAAATGCTCCTGCATGGCTCTCCGGCTGGACAGAGACAGGAGAAACTGTTACAAACAGCAAGAGCGTTACATTTAACCTCTACTCAAAGGAAGTAAAGCAGGGCGAAACAGTTGTCCTCGGTACAAACGGACAGTCACAGACCTGTGTAAACTATACAGTATTCGCAGTGAAGAAAGCTGCGGTAACAACGACAACAACTACCACAACAACTACCACAACAACTACCACCACCACAACTGTCAAGGTGCCTGATCCTGTAACAGTTGCTGGAGATACAAACGCAGACGGCGAATTCGGCATGGTAGATATCGTAATGCTGCAGAAGTGGCTGCTGAATATGGGCGAGCTTACTGATAGCGCGGCAGCAGATGTGTGTGCTGACGGCAGGATCAATGCCTTTGACCTTTGCGTGATGAAGCACATGCTGAGTCAAAAATAAATACGCTATAATCATTTTTTCATAAACCCCCACTCCTCTACGGTGCTGCTGCATTAACCTGCGGCAGCACCTTATTCTTTGCTTTATTGAAACTTAGTAGAATATGTCCAAAGATAGGCAGAATAGGTCGTTGAAATAGCTGTTTATGTGTGATATAATATAAATAGAATCAGCAATCAAGGTATAGAATGATTGTGGTGTAATTGAGATAAAACAGCAAATAAGAATCGGAGGAAAAGAATATGTGTACTATCAAGCGTATAACAAGCATGCTGACAGCAGCAGCGATTTCTGTTGGTGCCTTTGCGATCGGCACATTTTCCGAAAAGGAATCCCTCATGACAGCACAGGCAGCAAATGCCGCTTATCCTGTGCAGGAATTCCGTCTTGGCATTTCAAACACTGACAGAAACGCGTCGGCAGACGGCACAGCAGTTACATCCGCTAAAATTGAGGGCAAGGATTCCGAAAAGTGGACTCTTAACTTTGTAAACACAGGCGTGTATGAGATCGTAAACTCATCAAACGGTTATGTTATGACAGCTAACGGCAGCAGCGTAAATCTTGCAGCCGATACAGACGGTGCGACCCAGAGATGGAAGATCGAGGGCGTACAGAAGGACTACGACGGATATTATCTGTATTATAAGGTTACAAACAATTCTACAGGTCAGGCTCTGACCTTCCAGCCCACCGGAAACAAATTCACGCTTTCCGGTTACAGCGGAGATACTTACCAGAAGTTCAAGCTGAATCTGGATGGACTTGAAGGCTATGCAGCAAACTGTAAGACCAATCAGGGCGAGAAGGCTGGCACTATCGGCGGTCTGCTTGGTAAAACTGTATTTGTAAACAATGCAAATGATCTTGCTTCGCAGCTTAACAAGACCGAGCCGCTGACAGTCGTACTGACCGGCGACGTTGATATGAAGAACTCAGGCTTTACCCGTATCCGTGATAATAAAACATTGGTTGGCTCTTACTCAAAGAGAAAAATTCAGGACTGTCAGCTCCGTACAAATAACCAGAATGGTACTGCTGGCGACAATCCCAGTGATAATATCGTAATCAGAAACATTCATTTTGTGGCGCAGAACGTGGAGGATAAGATCCTGCTGCAAATCTGGTCATCACGTCAGATCTGGATCGACCACAATACCTTTACAAGCAATCTGAATCGTAATGTGGATGAAGTTGGCAAGTTTATCTGGCTGAACACTCCATATGACAACTACCGTGACGCAAAGGACCGTCTTCGCAGTCCTGACTATATTACAATTTCCTATTGCAAATTTACCAATAGATTCTGGACAGTGGCATATGGTACACAGAATACCGAAACCACACGCTGCCGTACAACACTGAGCTATAACTGGTGGGATAACTGCGCAAGACGCTGCCCGCAGATCGGTAATGGTATCGGTCATGTTTATAACAACTATTACTCTTTCTCCGGAAGCGGAAGCTCTCAGCAGATCATCGGCGGCGATGGTTCCAATATGCTCAGCGAAAATTGTCTCTTTGAGGGATTGAAGGGCATGGAAATAGCAGGCGGCGGAAGCAGTTCCTCTCCATATAAGGATTCCGGCTCCTACACGGCTTCCTCCATCGGAGGTTCTGCATCCCTGCTGAATTATAAGCCTAAGTATTCAAGCTCACTGACTCCTAAGAACCACTATGGTTACACACTGCTGTCCGCATACGGCGGCAATGACACAAAGAAGTTCTGCAAGGCATATTCAGGCTGCTTTGGTTCTGACAGCAATATCAAGTACATCACCGACAGCGATCTGGCAGGCTATGTAAAGACAAAGTATGATTGTCCTTTCCATAATGGTGCTAATGTAACAGATGCAAAGCAGGGTGCTGTTATGAATACAGCGATCAAGTACAGATTTGTAAATGTAGGCAGCGGCATGAGCCTTGAGGTTGCAAATTCCGAGGCTGCAAGCGGCGCAAATGTACAGCAGGGCAACACAGGCGCAGACGGCTGGACGCTCGCTGACGCAGGCGACGGCTACTATTATGTTTATTCCGAGCTTGGCGACGGCAAGACATTTACTCTTGACGTACCCTATGGCAGTGCAGACAACGGCACAAGCATAGGCATCTGGACGAATGACCAGTCCGATGCAAGAAAGTTCAAGTTCGTTGACAACGGCGACGGCAGTTATACCATCGTTACGAAGTCTACCAAGGATGCAAGCTGTATCGGTATTTATGCAGGATCAAAGGATGCAGGTGCAGACGCTCTCCAGTGGACCTGTGACGGCTCTGACAATCAGAAGTGGAGAGCAGAGATCAAGGTTGATCCCATTAACGGTACGCTTATCAAGGATCTGGTTATCAAGGATACTTCAACCTATCTGAACTGGAAAATTGATGACAGTGCAGCAGTAGGTGATCTGGTATTCGGCGACCGTGATGTTACCTATGCGAAGCTTCCCAGTGAGGTTATCGGCGCAGAAATGATCATTACAGCCTGTGATTCCAAGAACAGCGCAAACGATCTGGCTACATTTAAGGCTGGTGTAGATCTGACAGTGTATGCTGCCTTTGACGAAAGAGTAGACCCTACTCCCCAGTGGATCAGCAGCTGGACAAAGACAGAAATGACTGCGGTTAACAGCAAGGATGTTTCTTTCCGTCTTTATGCAAAGGAAGTAAAGCAGGGCGAAACAGTTGTCCTCGGTACAAACGGACAGTCACAGACCTGTGTAAACTATACAGTCTTTGCCGTAAAGAAGGCTGTGGTAACAACAACAACTACTACTACCACAACAACTACTACCACAACCACCACTGCAACGAAGCCTGTTCCTGAAGCAGTTGCAGGTGATACAAATGCAGACGGCACATTCGGCGTGGTTGACGTTGTGATGATGCAGAAATATCTTCTGAATCTTGGTTCATTGACTGATTCTTCTGCTGGTGATGTTTGCGAGGATGGACGTCTTAACGCATTTGATCTGGCAATGATGAAAAGAATGCTGAAAAAGCAGACATGAGAAAGACGATAAAGAAGTAATTCAGGAGAAGTTTCCCTCTCTCTTGATATAAAAATTGCGATGCGGCTTTCGCACTCAAATATTTCCCCTATAAGAAGCTGTTTGCGGTGTGCAAATGGCTTCTTATTATTTTTCTTTGCAAATTTTGCGCCTTCTCAATTAAAATTCCTCCTTTACATATCAGCGGTTATAGGTGCAGCCTGAAAAATCAGAGGGGTACGCTGTTCAGGCGAGTGTTCCTGAACAGACATTTTTGAGGGGTATGACCTTGAAAATGAATAAATGGTGAAAGTATACGGTACTTTCTGTGCTTGCTACGCATACCCAAAACAAAAGAATACGTACACCATCATTTTGGTGTTCTTCCCTGAATAGGGATACCCCTCATTTTAATTTCTGCGGCGGCGAACAGCAGAAATTTATACCCCCTGTTACAATATAATTAGTCGGGTAAAACCCTTACAACCAGCAAGGGTTTACACGCACTTGTTACCTAAGCTATAATGAAAGCAGTAATTGGACTGACGTTCA
>JAFURN010000106.1 GCA_017480865.1 Ruminococcus sp.
ACATCGTTAAGGCTGGCGGCGGCGCAGCAAGCGACGTTAACATCGGCGGCATGAATCTGGAGCAGACTCTGGAAACAATCCTCGACAAGTGGGTAGGCTGGTTCCTGGATAACACAATCCTGGGTAAGGCAAATGCAACAAAGGAATTCGATGCTCTGTATGAACCGTACCACACAGAAACCACACACTTTGAGGTACCGGATCTGAGCCAGGGTGTAACAGATGACGGCAAGAGCTTCTCAATTCCGGCTTCTCTGATCTGGGAAGGTCAGCCGAATAACTGGAATGGTTCTTATCAGGAAAATACTGGTCTGACATGCACCATCGTTGGCTACGGCGACGGCGACCTGGGCTGCGTATCTTCTCTGGCAAATACTCTGATCTACTATGCAAAGGCTAAGGGCATTACCGGCGCAGATCTGGCTGATGCAGAAGCTTCCTATAAGTCTGCACAGGGCACTAAGGGCAGTGTAGATGAATACGGCAAGCAGGCTCTGTATCTTGGTAAGCAGCTCATTGACCGTCAGTGGGAGAAGTTCCGTGATGATATCGGTCTGGGCGTTGCTGACCACAATACCAATCTCTACAGACTGTGGGAGACAAAGCTGGTTCTGCCGGATGGCACAATGGCAAATGGTGAAGGTCAGGTTCTGTCTGCTGCTCGTTACACTGGTACAATGCCGAACGGCGATACCATTAAGAACGGCGTAGCATTCTTCGATATCCGTTCCAACTACTCCAAGTCTGATATGTACCAGACAGCTCTGAAGTACTACAATGGTCAGGGCGAAGACGTAGACGGCAACGGCAGCGTTGGCGTTGAGGACTACTACTTCACACTGCACAGATTCTGGCATGCAGGCGATATCCTGATGGCAATCGGTTCTATGTACGAACTGTATCCGGAACTGACTCCCAGCGGCACAACTCAGACTGAAGACCTGACAGTAGACAAGTCTACAATCGAAGTTGAGGTTGGCGGTACTGATACCATCACACCGAACAAGGATGGCTGCACATTCGAGTCTGCTGATTCCTCTGTTGCAACTGTTGATCAGAACGGTAAGGTAACAGGCGTTGCTGCTGGCAGCACAACTGTAACTGTAACAGATGCTGACGGCAACAAGGTTGAGGTTAAGGTAACTGTAACAGCAGATACCACAACTTCTACATCTGAAACCAAGCCGACAGACGGTCTGATCGGTGATACCAACCTGGATGGTTCTATCTCCCTGATCGACGTTGTATATCTGAACAAGTACATTGCTAAGGTTCTGGACTTCAATGAACAGCAGAAGTACAACGCACAGTGCGTAGCGGATGGACAGATCAACGGCGGCGACGTTTCCGCTCTGATGAAGTTCATCGTTCGTCTGATCACTGCTCTGCCGGAAACCACAGCGTAAGCTTGTGTTTGACGCAGTAGAACAAACTAAATAAAATGATGGGGCTGTTGCAAGCTTGTGTTTGCAGCAGCCCCTTTTTTATTCTGCGTTATAAAATCACCCTCGTTTTTACCCGAAAAGCGGATGAAAATCCGGCTGACTACTGAAAAGCTGAGTCGGGGACATAAGGTGATCCCATGGGCTGTAGTTTGTTTTTTGCATTTTGGCTGATTTTTTTTGAAATTTCTCTTGATTTTTGTGAAAGAGGGTGTTATAATAGAATTAAGGAAGAGATTCCCGGGTGAACATAGGTCTGATTATGCGCATGACTGTCGGGAAGAAAGGCTATAACGGCGGAACGTGCGCTCTGTCAAATAATATCAATTTTTTAGAGAGGGGTAATTCCAATGCAAATGAAGAAAAGCAAAATGTTTCTGGCTGCATTTCTGGCGGCTGCAACAACATGCACAGCGCTGCTGCCGACTGCTGCATCCGCAGCAGGCACCAGAACCAAGGAAGAGGCGTACGGTGATACTACATATGCGGCACGCTTTATGTCGCTGTATGATGATGTAATCACCAACGGTGTAGACAATGGCTATATGTCCAAGTCTTCCACAGTTTCCGGCGGTCTGGGTGTACCGTATCACTCTGTAGAAGAGTTGTGTATCGAGGCTCCGGACTATGGCCACGAAACAACCTCTGAAGCGCTGTCCTACCTGGTATGGGTTGCAGCAATGCGTGACAACATCGTGAATGACGCAAAGAATGGCGAGATTGAGGTCAAGAATGTAAAGGATGCTTCTACGGAAGAAATCGGCGATACCGCTAAGGCATGGCTGACTATGGAATCAACTCTGGTTCCGGATGCACAGGGTAACTTTATGACTCTGGGCAGCAAGCTGAGTGCTACTTATTCGGATGAGTGGCAGGATGTTGCAGACTATCCGACTGATATGGATATGGATAATACTGCACAGAACCCGATCCATCAGTATTTCACCAACGCATACGGCAGTGATGGGGGTCTGTACCTGATGAACTGGCTGGCTGACGTGGATGACTGGTATGGCTTCAGTGCAAAATCCACCGGAAAGTATAAGCAGAAGAATGTAAGCGGCAGCTTCACCATGATCAATACCTTCCAGCGCGGTGAACAGGAATCCTGTTGGGAAACTATTCCGCATGCTTCTGTAGAAGAACTGGTATGCGGTATCCCGGGTCAGGGTATGAAGGGCTTCTTTAATACCGAAGAAAAGGTAGCTGCACAGTTTGCATATACCAATGCACCTGACGCAGAAGACCGTGCGATCCAGGCTGTATACGCTGCAAACCGTTGGGGTGTTGGCGATCAGTCTGTTAAATCCAAGTGGGGCGGCTCCCAGACCCTGTCTCAGCTGGCAGGTAAGATGGGTGACCAGTGCCGTAACAACATGTATGATAAGTATTATAAGGATATCGGCTGCCAGGATAAGGATAACAAGGGCGGCGCAGATCAGGGTAAGCACTATCTGATGAACTGGTATACCTCCTGGGGCGGCGCTCTGGATGGCGGCTGGGCATGGCAGATCGGTGCATCCCATGTACATGAATTCTACCAGAACCCGCTGGCAGCATACGCTCTGGTCTATGATGGGGACCTGAATGCTGGTATGAAGGCTCAGGGTGCAACCGAAGACTACAAGGCATCTCTCCAGAGACAGATGGAACTGTATCTGTGGCTGCTGTCCGCAGACGGCCCCATCGCTGGCGGCTGTACAAACTCCTGGAACGGCCGTTATGAAGAGTATCCGGCTGGTCAGTCCCTGTTCTATGATATGGCATATGTTGAACATCCGGTATATGCTGACCCGGGTTCCAACCACTGGATCGGTAACCAGG
>JAFURN010000107.1 GCA_017480865.1 Ruminococcus sp.
ATCAAGGACGGCAAGATCAGCCTGTCCCGTAAGGATGCTCTGCTGGAACTGGAACAGCGTAAGGCGGAAAATCAGTAAATTGAATCATAATGAAGTGGTCTGATTTCATAAAGAAGTCAGACCACTTTTGTGCATATTGTGCATTTTTGAGGTTCTGTATTGACAAATGGATTTGTGTATGTTATGATGGAAATATAAGGGATTTTGATATTTTAAAAACATCCAAGTATTAAAACAGTTTTATAAAACATCACATACATATAAAGGAGGAATCCTCATGAAAACATGGAAAAAGTTCTGCGCTGCGGCAATCTCAGCGGCTTTGCTGTCCGGCATTGCCTCCAGTCTGTCCGCCAGTGCTGATTATTCCCTTGCTTTTTTCACGCGTTGCATAAATGATACGTCATATAGATATGAATTCGTGGATACCTATGGTGCTTTCTCTGCCCCGATTCTCCGGGATGACTGCAAGGTATATAATGCCTACCGCAGAGTCTACAGCAGCGGTTCTGAAGAATTCATCGTCTGCTTTGATCCTACTTATAATGTAACAACATTTGAGATCTCCGATACAGAGCAATTCAGCCAAATTTATGCAAAATACGAATCGACACTCAATTTTGACAGCTATACGCTGACAGAAATGGATGGATTTTACACTGCTGTTATGTATCATAAGCAAAAGGTGTGCAGCGATTTCTCCTTCCCGATGCAGCTGGATACCATTCAGGCAATGTGTGATGAAATGAAAGCTGCCGGCATTGTAAATTCTGCGGTATACAATTATTGCAGCTATCCCACTGCTGCTCTTGCATATGCAGACTTTTCGTCAATTCTTCTGGAAGAATCATTGACCACAGAGACTGAGGGTATGGCGGAAATTCTGGAAAAGCATAGTGCCTATATTGAGTCAGTATCTGAAAATAAAATTAAATTGTTCCGTGCCTCAAGCGACCAGATGGTTGCTGTTGTTGAGGATATTATGGCAGCTTTCCCCGGATACAGCGTCCATCCGGATGCAGCATTCTATCTTGACACTTACAGCGGTTCTCATTCTCCTCGGCTTGATCTCCTTACTAATTCTATTCTGGATTTCCCAAAGGAAGATGTGAACCAAAGCGGAAGTACAGATATTGAGGATGCGATCATAGTCTTGCAGCTTTACGCTGAAAATGCTGTTTCCGGTACCTCGGAATTCCCTGAAGCCTATGACGTGGATGGTAACGGAACCCTGGACATTAAGGATGCATCCAATGTGCTGAGCTGTTACGCAAATGCTGCTGCGGGTGTATAACAGATACAAAAAAGGTCTGATTCGTAAGAGTCAGACCTTTCAGCTTGTCGATAAACCCGAATTTTGAAACAAAATTGCAGGCGGGTTCGTGTAGCCCCTACATGAAATAACGTAAAACAGCCATTTGTAGGGGCGAGCATCGCTCGCCCGCTGTTAAAGTATACCTTTTTCTACAGTCTGAAAGGTCTGATTCATAAGAGTCAGACCTTTTTTGCATTATTTCACAGAAACAAACCGGTAAGAAACGCCGCTCCCGATGCAGCAAGGGCTACCACAATCAGCGGCAGGTTCAGATATGCCAGCACCACGGCAACGATCGTACCGACAATAGAGGTGACTATATCTCCCGTGGAATAGAAAATTGCAGGAATCGTCATAGCACTCAGTACCGCATAGGGTATATAATGCAGAAAACTCCGCAGAAACTGAGAGCGAATCTTCTTGCGCATCAAGGTAAAGGGGATCATACGCACCAGATAGGTTACGCCTGCCATCACTGCTATGTAAATAACGATACTCATTCGCCGCTCTCCTCCTCTTCCTTCACCGGGAACAGAACAGCTGCGATCGCTGCTGCAATCACTGCACTGATGATCACCGCAAATCCGCTGCTCAGTGCCGGTACTGCATACCAGAGGATACAGCTGCAAAATGCCGCAATGAGAATAACCGCAAGAACGCTCCTCTCCTGCTTGGCTGCCGGAATGATAATTGCAAGGAACATGCCGTACAGCACAATTCCCATGGCATCGGTAATGGCTGCCGGAAGAATATTGCCGGCAACTGCACCCAGAAGCGTACCGCCGCTCCATCCCAGGAAAGAGATCAGGATCAGACCGTACATATACCTGGGAGTGAGTTTACTTGGCTGGGCAGATGCCATGGCGAAAATTTCATCCGTAATACCGAAGGATACCGCCAGACGATGGGGTGTGTTAAAGGAACTGTCCAGTTTCTGGGAAAGGGACAGTCCCATAAGCGCATAACGGATATTGATGACAAGCTGTGTGATTGCCATTTCAAGATAAGTGCCGCAGGCGGCAATGATGGTTACACCGGCTGCCTGTCCTGCGGAGGTCAGGTTTGTCATGGAGATGCAGACTGCCTCAAACACGGACAGACCGGCACGTACTGCCATAATACCAAAACCAAAGGATACGGAAAAATAGCCAAGCGCAATGGGGACACCGTGTATCAGCCCCCTGCGAAAGCATAGTCTCATGTTGGAAACACCTCTTTTATATTATGAAAGCTGCGGCAGGGAATCTCACCGTACAGAGACGGTAACCAGAGATTCTGTTCCTGATGTTCCTGGACCCTGGCAGCATTTTCGAGAAATGCACCCGAAGGAAGTTCCTTTGGAAAGATGCGCCAGAAAGCTTTTCGGGAATACCGCATAAAGACTGTGCGGTATTGCCTTTATACCAGATCGGGATGCTGTTTTTTCAGTTCATCCCGCGCACTTTCCAGAATCAGATCGCTGGGCGGCTCGCCGCACATAATACGTGCGATTTCTCTGACACGCCCCTCAAAATCCAGCGGCTTTACCTTGGTTGAGGTGCGCTCGTTTTCTATTGTTTTTTCAATCATCAGATGATGATCTGCCATCAGCGCAATCTGAGACAGATGCGTTACGCACAGAACCTGCCGTACACGACCCAGTTCCTCCAGCTTGATGCCGATTTTCTGGGCGGCACGTCCGCTGACGCCCGTATCAATTTCATCGAATATCATAGTCGGGATGCTGTCCTGGTCGGCAATCACGCATTTCAGTGCAAGCATGATTCGGGAAAGTTCACCGCCTGATGCAATTTTTGCAAGAGGCTTCAGCGATTCCCCACGATTGGCAGAAATCATCAGTTCCATACGATCCATACCCTGTATCGTCAGCTTGCCTGCCTCGTGAGCAACTGCAAGACGCACACCCTGCATATCCAGAAACTGAAGCTGCTCGCAGACAGATTTCGTAAAACGCTCTGCCGTTTTCAGACGCCACTGACTCAGTGCCTTAGCACGCTCGGAAACCTCTGTCAGAAGCCGGCTCTTTTCCGCCTTCAGCTGCCTGATCTCCTCATCATTATTCTGCATATTCTGCAAGGTTTTCTTCGCCTCTGCACAGCGTTCTACCAATTCATCCCCTGTGCAGACATAAGCACGGGTCAATTCACGAATGGCAGCACTCCGGCTCTGAAGCTTTGCAAGCTTCATTTCGTCCAGTTCCATTTCCTCCATCAGCGTACACAGAGTATCCGATATATCCAGAATCTCCAGTTCTGCGGTTTTCAGACGCTGACAGACGCTTTCCGCTTCCGGAATCAGTTCCAGGTGGGGGTCAAGTTCATCCTGAGCATCCCGGATGAGCGTCACCGCATTCAATCCGCTGTCATTATCAAGAGCAGATGCAGCTGCACGAACCGCAGCAATGAGGCTTTCCGACTGCTCCATGCGATCCAGAGCAGCAGCAATCGCATCCTCCTCGCCCAGCTTCAAACCCACACGTTCTACATCTGCAACCAGCGTTTTCAGGTATTCCGCTTTCTGCTGCTGCTCCTGGGACTGCTTTACCAGCGTACTCAGACGCTTCGCCTTCTTTTGCAGTGTGCGGAAGCTTTCCTGATAGGCAAGCAGCAGGGAATCATCTCCGCCAAAGCGATCGATCATCTCCATGTGGCGGTCAGAAGACATGAGAACCTGGGTATCATGCTGCCCATGAATGTCAATGAGTACTTCCCCCAGACGGCGCAGCGCACCTACAGTCGCTGTCTTATGATTGATACGTGCGGTACTGCCTCCGTCTACGAAAATTTCACGTGTCAGCAGAAGCTCCTCTTCACAAGGAAGCCCCAGTTCCTCCATAACCTGCCGTACATTTTCGCTGATATTCTGAAACAAAGCAGATATCACTGCCTTATTGCAGCCTGTACGGACAATATCCTTTGTTACACGCTGCCCCAGCACCGCATTGATGCCATGAATCAGAATGGATTTTCCGGCACCGGTTTCACCTGTAAAAACGTTGAAATTCCGACAGAAGGGAATCTGCGCCTTTTCAATCACCGCCAGGTTTTCGATATACAATTCAGTCAACATAGAAAAACGCCTCAATCTTTATCAGTCTTGCTGTCAGCATCTGCTCTGAACTGCGCTGCAAAGGCTGCTGCCTGCGGCTCTGCGCGCATGAGAACAAATATGGTATCATCCCCGTCAATCGTTCCTACAACATCACTTTTATGCATGGCATCCAGTGCTGCACAGGCTGCCTGTGCCATACCGGGACGGCAATGAATGACCGCCATATGCCCGGCATAATCTGCATCCAGAACAGCCTCACGAATAATACCGTCCGTTGCTGCGGGCGCATCCGGAAGCACATACCGGAATTTTCCGTCTACATGCTGCTTGGTCAGCTTCAGTTCGTGAATATCACGGGAAAGAGTTGCCTGTGTGACTTCTACGCCCTGCACCAAAAGAAGCTTCTGCAAATCCTCTTGTGTACGCACCTCATTTTCCGCAATCAGATTCAGAATCAATGCGTGTCGGTCCTTCTTCATAAAATCAAAATCCTCCACTGTATTCGGAGCCGTTATTTCCTTTCAGCGAATGTGTAATTTTACGGTTGAGCGAGTCAAAAAATGTATTGCCGCTTAAATCCACCAGCTGAATCGTATGCTCCGAACGATAAATCGTCAGCTGCTGATGGGGATCAAAGGGCACCGGAGTTTCACCGTCCGATGAAATGTAAACCTCGTGGGTATCAGGACGGAGCAGACGCATGCAAAGTCTGCTTTCCGGTGAAAATAAAATCGGTCGTGTCGCCAGAGAATGCGGGCATACGAGTGTAAATCCGATGCAGGAAAACTCCGGCTCAATCACAGAGCCGCCGGCAGACAGCGCATAGGCTGTAGAGCCAGTAGGAGTGCTGAAAATCGCACCGTCTGCACGGTACTGGCCCAGCAATACCTCATTCCGGTACACGGAAAAATCAATCACACGGGCAAACTGCCGTGCAAGAACAATATCATTGAGGGCAGTAAAATGCTGAAACACATAGCACTTTTCATCAGTTAATTCGCCGCAGAGCATCATACGCCGGGAAACACGGTAGTCTCCTGTACGCAGACGTGCAATCTCATGGAGCTGCGACGGCTCCATCGATGCCATAAAGCCCAGATGTCCGGTATTGATGCCGAGAAGCTTTGTCTCTGTCCCGATCAGCATTTTTGCACAGCGGAGAATCGTACCATCGCCGCCAATGGCAAAGGCAAAATCCGTCTCACTCACTGCCTGCTCAAAGGGAAGATACCGTACAAAGTGCTTGTCATAAAAAAGTGCCTGATGCTGGGGATCTGCAATCACCTCAAAATCATTTTCATGCAGAACATCGCAAAGACTCCGTGCGCAGGAAAGCGCATTGATTTTTTGTAAATTGGGATAAATAACTGCCTTCATGAAATGCGCCTCCTCATATTTTTACAAAAGTGCTTCCTCTGCGATCTGATGCACATCAACAGCAGCAGGTAAATCGCTGCTTTTTGTGACGACTGCCAGATACTCCGCATTGCCGGAGCCGCCCCGGATGGGCGATGGGCAGAGCATCCGCAGGGATAGCCCTTTTGCAGCAAACTCCTGGAGCATCTGCTCCAGAATGCGGATGTGCACTTTTTTCGATTTTACAAGTCCGTGCTTGCCGATATTCTCCTTACCGGCTTCAAACTGCGGCTTGATAAGCAGTGCCGCTGTTCCGTCCTTCCGGAGAAAACGCACCACGGACGGAAGAATGAGCCGCAGGGAAATAAAGGATACATCCACGGAAATAAAGTCAATAGGTTCCGGGATCTGATCATCCGGCAGCATGCGGATATCCGTTCCTTCCAGATTTACAACGCACGGATTCTCACGAAGCACCTGCGCCAGCTGATCATGACCCACATCGACTGCATAGACCTTTCCAGCACCCTTTTGCAGCATGCAGTCTGTAAATCCGCCGGTAGATGCGCCGATATCCATACAGACGCATCCATCAAGCTTCACATGATAAAGCAGCAGTGCTTTTTCCAGCTTCAGTCCGCCCCGTCCTACATAGGCAAGACCGCTTCCCTCCATGGTAATATCCATATCCTCACTGACCTGCTTCGATGCCTTTGTACATACCTTGCCATCTACCAGAATCTGTCCGCCGGAGATCAGTTCCTGCGCACGCTGGCGACTGGGGGCAAAGCCGCGTTCGATCAGTACCACATCAAGCCGTGCCATGAGGTGCTTCCTTTCCGCATACGTCCTGGATCGTTCTGAGCATCGCATCTGCACTCAGACCCAGCTGTTCAAACTGGGAATTCATGGAAGCCTGTGCGATAAAGCCCTTCGGTGCAATGCGCACATATCTTCCCTGATAACCGCTCTCCATAAGAAGTGCACCCAGCTGTTCAGAAATACCGCCATAATAATAAGCCTCTTCAAAGAACAGAATATTGGAATAGCTTTTGGCAATGGAAACGATCATCTGATCGATCGGGAAGATCCGTGTCAGCTTCAGCATATCACAGTGGATTCCCTCTGCTTCCGCCATTTTCTGAGCGCAGAACATATGACTGTAAATGCGTCCATAGGAAATCAGCAGCGTATCTGTACGCTTTCCTGCAATATGGGTATAATCCGCATTCAATGCAGTCTTTTCAAACACAGCAGAATCTGCACCTCTCGGGTATCGCACACAGGCAAGACCGGTATCCTCATACATAGCACGATTCATACACAGACACAACTCGTCATAGCATGCAGGCGCATAGATCGTGGTTCCCGGAATTGTACTCAGAAAAGACACATCAAACATACCATGATGCGTTTCACCGTCCTCACCGACTACGCCGGCACGGTCAATGCCCAGTACAACATGCGCCCGGCTGATTGCTACATCATGCATAAGCTGGTCATAGGCACGCTGCAAAAATGAAGAATATACTGCAAATACCGGAAGCATCCCCTGCTTCGCCAATGCTGCCGCAAAGGTTACAGCATGCTGCTCTGCAATGCCCACATCATAATAACGCTTCGGAAATGCCTTTGCAAAATGATGCAGACCTGTACCCTGCTCCATGGCTGCTGTAATGGCACAGACTGTCTCATCCTTTCTGGCAGCCTGCACCAGATATTTGCCAAATACATCCGAATAGGTATCCTTTCCGGAAACCTCCGGATTGCCGGTTTCTATGTTAAAATGAGATACGCCGTGATACTCGCTGGGATTGTTCTCCGACGGCTTGTATCCGCGTCCCTTTATCGTATTTACATGAATCAGAACCGGACATCCATAACTCTTGGCAGCCTGAAGCACCTCATCCAGTTCTTCAATATTATGACCATCTACCGGTCCCAGATATACAAAGCCCAGATCCTCAAAGATCGTAGAAGCACGGAATACCGTTTCCCGCAGAACATCCTTGGAGCTTTTGATAAACTTTGCGACCGGTACGCCGATTGCGCTGCTGGTCAGTTTCCGTTCTACCTTTTTCTTTGCCTTGACGTAATTCTCCGAGCCTCGGATGGAGCCGAGGTACTTCGCCAATGAACCGACATTCTTTGAGATGGACATCTCATTGTCATTAAGGATAACGATCAGCCGGTTTTCCTTTACCTTACCGGCATTGTTCAGACCCTCATAAGTAAGACCGCCTGTCATAGCACCGTCACCGACGATCGCTATGGTGTGATGCTGATTGCCCCGAAGCCGATTCGCCTCAGCAATACCGGCTGCAACGGAAATCGCTGTACTGCTGTGACCGCTGATAAAAGAATCATGCTCCGACTCTGTAGGCTTCGGGAAACCGGAAATACCGCCCTCCTGCCGCAGAGAATCAAACTGCCGGAGCCGTCCTGTCAATAATTTATGTGTATAGCATTGGTGTCCCACATCCCAGACAAACTGATCCTTCGGCGAATCGAAAATACGGTGCAGGGATACGGTCAGTTCCACTACGCCCAGATTCGATGCCAGATGTCCGCCGGTTCTGGAAACTGTAGAAATCAGCTTATTCCGGATTTCCTGGCAGAGCATATTGCACTGCGGAACCGTCATATTCTTGACTGCCTGCGGGAAACGCAGACTCTCCAGCATACCGCCGCTTGCGGGAACGGACTTTTTTCCTTCTATTGTTTTCATAATCTTTCTTTATGCAGCAAACTGCTGCTTTCCCCTTATTTTACTCGTACCAGCAAATCCTGTGTTAACGCTGTCAGGAATTCGCTGCCGTCAAACTGTGCCAGAATTCCGATCGCCTCATCCGTCAGCGCCTTTGCCAGCTTCTGTGCCTCTTCTATACCCATAAGGGTCACAAAGGTCGTCTTGTGAGAAGCCTCATCACTGCCTACCGGCTTGCCCAGCACCTCTGTTGTACTGGTTACGTCCAGAATATCATCCACGATCTGGAAGGCAAGACCAACGCACGCACCATAGCGGTCTGCAAGAGCAATAGTCTCCTCCGATGCGCTTGCTGCAATACATCCCATGCGGCATGCACAACGGATAAGCGCACCAGTCTTTCCCGCACACATCGCACGGAGATTGTCAAGGTCCACATCATCACGCTGCTCATTTTCCATATCGATGATCTGTCCGCCGATCATACCCTTATAACCGGAGGTTTCCCCCAGCACCTGCATAAGGCGAACCTTCTGCTCTGCATCCAGTGCTGCATCTTCTGCAATTACAGAAAATGCATGGATGGACAAAGCATCTCCAGCCAGAATTGCAGTTGCCTCATCAAATTCCTTGTGGCAGGACTTTCTGCCGCGGCGGTAATCATCATCATCCATAGCAGGAAGATCATCGTGGATCAGAGAAAATGTATGGATCATCTCCAGAGCAGCAGCCGGTGCCATCGCTGTCTGAACCGACCCGCCGCACAAACGGCAGAATTCCATTACCAGAACCGGACGAATCCGCTTGCCGCCTGCCTCCAACGAATAGCGCATCGCATCGATCACCCGTGCTTGCCGCTGTACATCTTCTCCATAAGGAAGCAATTCTTTCAATGTCTCTTCCACAAGTGCGATATCTGCTTTCATTTGCTCTGTATGTACAGTGTTCATGCCTGTACCTCCTGTTCCGGATGCTCCTTGATTTGCAGCTTTGCCTGCTCCAGCTGTTTGCTGCATTCTGCGGAAAGTGTAATTCCCTTCTGATACAATGCAACAGATTCTTCCAGAGACAAGCTGCCCTCTTCCAGTTTTTTTGTAATCTCAGAAAGAGCGCTAAGATTTTCTTCAAATGTCATCCTGATC
Organism: Ruminococcus sp.; assembly: GCA_017480865.1. Classification (GTDB taxonomy): domain Bacteria; phylum Bacillota; class Clostridia; order Oscillospirales; family Ruminococcaceae; genus Ruminococcus_C. Next base: position 9,572 of record JAFURN010000107.1, read on the forward strand.
ATCCTTTCGTTTGAGTACCTTTACAAGCAGCTGGCCCTCACTGAGCTGTACCTTCAGCAGCGCATCCTGCTGGACATCCTGTGCCTTCCGCAGAAGCGTATCTCCCTGATATACAAGCGCATAGCCTCTCGACAGGATTTTCAGAGGACTGAGTGCATCCAGTCTTGCAATCTCCTTCTGCACATCCGCTTCTGCTGCATGCAGACGCAGATTCATTGCCTGTGCAAGACGATTCTGCAAAAGGGAAAGCTGCTGTTCTGCCTGCATCCGCTTCTGCTGGGGCGATGCCGCATAAAGCCGCTCTGTCAGCCGTCTCAGACGGTTCTCCTGCTGCTCTGTATAAATCGCAAATATTTGCTGTAATTGTTTCGTTCTCTGCCGAAGCAGATTCTTCATTTCATCAAGAGACGGTACTGCCAGCTCTGCTGCCGCAGATGGCGTAGGCGCTCTCAGATCAGCGGCTGCATCGGTCAGCGTTACATCCGTTTCATGTCCCACTGCGGAAATAATCGGAACGCCGCAATGATACACCGCCATGACAACAGATTCCGCATTAAAGGCACTCAGGTCCTCCGCAGAACCGCCGCCGCGTCCCACGATCAGAACATCGCAGCCTGCCTGCTCCGCCTGACGAATTGCCTTGCAGATCGATGCAGGTGCTGCCTCGCCTTGTACCTGCGCCGGGAAAATTTCCAGTACCCCGATGGGATATCGTCTTCCGACAACCTGCATGACATCGTGTACTGCTGCACCAGCAGCGGACGTCACCACGCCGATCTTCTTAGGATAAGGCGGAATCGGCCGCTTTGCAGCTGCATCAAACACACCCATTTCCGTAAGCTTCTGCCGAAGCTTCTCCAAGGCGATCTGCTGCGCACCCATACCATCCTGCTGCATATCTGTCACATAAAGCTGAAAACTGCCGTCCCGTTCATAGAGAGAGGCAGACGCTGCTGCAATAATATGCATGCCGTCCTGGGGTTTAAACCGGAGCCGCTGTGCCATTGAACGGAACATAACCGCCTTGACCGCCGCTTCTCCATCCTTCAGCGTAAAGTAACAATGACCCGAACGGGTATGGCAGACAAAATTCGATATCTCACCGCGCACCAGAAGACTGCTCAGCGCCTTGTCCTCCTTCAGCTTGAATGCAACATAGCGGTTCAGCTGGGAGATGGTTAAAATCGCCATACTACATACCTCCGTCCCGGATGGCGGCATAAATTGCCGTTCCGGCTGCGTTGTCACAGGAGAATGCAGGCTCTGCAAAGTACGCTCCGAACCGCTCCTCCAGCACACTGCGAATCAGCTTATTGGACATCACACCGCCTGCATATACAACGGGAATATCACCCGTTTTCCGGAGCGCATCCTCTGTCATAGCAGAAACAGCTGCTTCTACCGCCTTGAGGCAATAGCTTGCCACATCAGGCTGTGCTGTACCATCCCGCAAAAGCTTTTCACACTGATTCTGAAGACCTGACAGACAACAGCTTCCATCCTTGATCACAGGGCGGATCTTCCATTTGCGGTCACTCTGCACAGCAAGCTCTTCCAAAGCCTTTCCGCAGGGGAACTGAAGCCCCATCATCAGACCAACCCGGTCCACTGCCTGTCCTGCCTTTAAATCAAGCGAAGTCCCCAGCTGCGTGATTTTCAGAAGCGAATCTGCATCCGGCTCACACAGAAGACAGTCCGTTGTACCGCCGCTGACATGAAATGCCAGAAATGGCTTACGAAGCAGTACCAGCTGCTCCGCAGAATAAAGTGCTGCCAGAATGTGACCGATCTGGTGTGAGGTCTCATAGACCTTTGCACCGGTCACGGCTCCGATGCTCCGTGCAAGGGTTTGTCCGCACAGAAAGCAGGGCATATAGGAGCCCTCCGTGTTCCGGGGGCGTACCGATACGCCGATTGCCCGGAGATCTGTTAAAGACTTGGGCAAAAGCTGCTCCATCAGTCCGGGCAGCTGCTTTGTGTGATGAAAAACCGCATCACTCTGACGCAGACCCGCTTCCCCCGCCTTTACAGGCAGCAGCTGCTTTTCCTGCTGCATGATATGAGAGGTACTGTCCCATACCGCACAGGAGGTTGTATAATTGCTGGTATCCAGCCCCAGAAACTCAGGCATTTTCTTCTACAGCTTCTGCGGCTTCCTCGGATGCACTGCGGTTCTCACGAACATATGCACCCAGCACACCGTTGATAAATGCGGTATCCTCCTGATAGGTATACGCACCTGCCAGTGTGATCGCCTCGGAAATGGCAACATTATCGGGCATGGTATCATCATAGAGAATCTCAAACAGTGCCAGACGCAGAATGGTCAGATTGAGCTTCGGCAGACGGCTGAGACTTCTCTTCTTACTGTATTCTGCAATGATCGCATCCAGAGCGTCCTTATGTAACAGCACACCCTCTACCATTGCCTTTACACCGTCCGTTACACACAGATCCTGTACCTCTTCTGCCAGTGCGTACATTTCTTCCGCAGGCTCATCCTCACGGAATGTCATTTCAAAAAGAATCAGAAATGCACATTCACGCACCTCATGTCTTGTCATTGCTGCATTGCTTGTCATATATATACCTCCATTTTAACGTCTCACAAGGGGATCGGGATGCCGCTGTCATGCAGCATCCTGCCCTGCGGACTGTGATTGACCTGCTGCTGTCCCATGCACAGACGCACCAGACAGCACTATACATCTATTATACCAAAAAAAATCGAATATTACAACTACTTCACCTCAAAAAGTCGAATATTTTCTGCGGGAATTGTAACCTCTCCCAGAATTACATCCTTAATCGCAGCTGCCTGCGCCGCATCCAGGCCCTCTGTCTGGACCACGACCTTGGCACTGTCTGTATCCAGATACACAATGCAGTCCGGATATCCCATGGATTTTACAATGGATTCAATATTACTCTCACTCTCTATGAGCTGGGATGTCTCCACTGCAGCAATGGCATCTGTGATCAGTTCATCCTCTGTACGGTCACCGCCGCCCATGATCGACTGAAGTGTAGCAACGCTTTCATCTCTGCTTGCTGTACGTTCCAGCCGTGCCTGGGCAAAATAATCCTCCGCAGACTGTCCCTCTGCCTGGGCAGACGGCTCAAAGCTGCCGCTTTCCTGTGCAGATGCATCCTCTGCCTTGCTTTCTTCCTCAGATGTATCCTCTGACGGCTGCTCCGCTGTACCGGCATTTACAAATTCCGTATCACCATAGGAAACCGTTCCCTTTAAATCTGCCGTATCCGAGGAGTCCACAATGCTGTCGCTCTTGGTCATGGCGTAGTTCACATAGACCGCAACCGCAAGCATCAGTGTCAGACAGGACAGGATGATCTGCTTCTTTCCAATAATAAATGATGGTTTTTTCATGAGTTTTCCCCGCTTTCATGGATTCGTTTTGTGACACATATGCGACTTGACGGCACATCCAGAGCGGCATGTACCGCTTCAAAGATCAGTTCTCTCACCACATGCTTTTCCCCTCCTTCGCAGGCTACAATCACACCGATCACCTCCGGATTGGCAATCTGCTCCACAAGAGGAGCATCGCCGTTCTCTTCATCTAAAACAACGTGTTCACGCTGAATTTCAATCTGCTCTGCCTCTGAATGCTGCTGCATATCCTGGGCGTAGGAATAGGATGCACTGCCGGAGACAGTGATCATCACACGGCAGCTGCCCACGCCCTCGATCTGCATGAGGATATTCTCCAGACGTTTTTCCAGTGCCGCTGCATAGTCCTCAGCAGACTGCACCTGTGCAGTCTCCTCTGATTGCAGGGGGACAGTCTCTGTTTTTGCAGATTCATCCGTATCATCCGGAAAAAACGAAGACAGCAGAATACATACAAGCCCGGCAAGTCCCGCAAGCACTACCAGCCGCATGGAGTTTTCCCCTTGAAAAAGCTGTCTGAGTTTCTCAGGAATGCGTATCGGCATGAATTTCCACATCCTTTCCCAGATACTGCCGGACTGCCGCCTCTGCCTGTCGGGGCTGGGTGCTGACAACCGTGACACTGCTAATATTTATGCGTTCATCCTCGTCAATATGCATCTCTACAGACAGATGACTGCATGGAATGGCATCTGCTGCCAGTTCCTTCCGCAGAACCGCCGTAACCTCCTCCTGCGCAAGCATGAGCAGCTGTTCCTCCGATGCCTCTCCCAGCTGCTCGGCATATTCCTCCGCAGCGGCACTTCCGCTCCAGTCCGGTGAAAGCGTCTTCACACTTTCAAAAAGCGGTGATAAAATCCCGATGAGCATCAGACATGCTGTAAAAAGCCGCAGCTGACGGTCATACTTCCCTGATGGCTTGATGGTCTGTACAATGCCGACGATTATGCTGATTGCACATGCCGACAGAACAACCATTTGAACAGAATTCATAGAATAACCTCCTTACAAAGCACCGCTGCCACTGCTGAGGAGAAGCACCAGCGCAATGGCAACCAGAAACATGACAGAAAAACAGATCAGCACAGCAAGGGTCATCTGAAGCGTCTGCTCCATGCCGCGAAGTAGCTTGGTGAGGGCTGCCGAAGAGAAAAGTTCGGCTACCGCAGCGGCACCGCTGATGGCAAAACGATACAGGACGAGCTGTATCAGAACCGGCAGAAATATAATACACCGCGTCACAATTCCCACAAAGCCTGTACTGCTGCGGAGAATTTTCAGACTCCCAAGAACGGTACCGTAAGCATCCGACACAGCACCTCCGATAAATGGGACAAAATTAGAGACAACATACCGTGCTGTCTTTGTGGTAAAGGAATCCGTTGCACCCCGTACGATGCCCTGAATGGAAAGCACTCCGAGAAAGATCGTCATGAGAAGTCCCAGGAGCCATGTGGTACAGGTTTTACAGAACCGGAGCAATCCGCCCAGAGATACATGGGGACATACTGCATCCGCAATGGAGAGTGCCAGACACATACTCAGAACCGGAAGCAGAACAGATTCTATTACCTGCATGATAATACTCACAAGCGCATAGACTGCTGTCTGATATCCGACTCCTGCGCCTACGCTGCCGCTTGTCATGAGAATACCCGCAAATACCGGTGTAAAGGCAGACATAAAATCTGCACACTGACTGAGTGTTTCTTTTACACGCAAAAAGCTGCTGCATATCTGGGGGACACAAGCCGCTGCCCCTGCAAGAACCACGATCAGATCTCCTGTCTGCTGCATGCCGCCCTGGAGTCCGCCCTGCAGCCCCTGTAAAAGTGCCGTAAAAGCAACAACCGCTGTCATGAGAAAGAAGATCCGCAGGGGTGCGGAAATCTGCTGCGTTACCATTTCCGTCAGTTCACCCAGAAGTTCCCATACTCCCACATCATCCACCGCATCGGGATTGCCTGCCTCGATTTCATATTTTTCCAGAACCGTTTGCACATCCGGTTCTAAGCTGTCTCCGAGTTCGTCCGCACCGCTGGCTGTTATCAGTTCTTCGGGAATCTGTACCGCTTCAGCAGAACCATGCATACCTCCGAACAGCAGCAAAATGCCCGCTGTCAGCAGCACCATGATACATTTTACCATCCGTTTCATTCCAGCACTCCTGTCATCAGTCCCAGCAGGGCATCTATCATGGGAAGGGAAAGCAGAAGCAGAGAAACTCTCCCCCACAATTCAGCAACAGGAGCCAGTGCCTGTTCACCGCTGTCACGGCAGATATCCGCTGCAATGCCCGTTATGTAACAGATACCGACTGCCTTCCAGAGCGTACGCAGATATTCCTGACTCAGCTGCGTCTGTGCAAAAAGCAGCTCCATTTTTTCTGCTACCGGTGAAATGCAGGTTATGACTGCTGTCACCACCATCACACATACGGCTATGGAAGAAAATACAGCCTGTTCCCGGCAGTATTGCTTGAGCAGCGTTGCAAGAACTGCCCCGATGATGCAGAGTGCCGCCGCACTGCCTGTCTCCGCGATCATAATCCGAACACCGTTTTGATCTTCTCAAAGAGAGAACCGATTTCATCCACAAGCAGCATCAGCACTACGATCAATCCTGCGAGCGTGGTCATCATCGCCTGCTCCTCACGCTCTGCACGGCGCAGTACAAGATTCAGCACCGCTACAATGATGCCTGCACCTGCGATTTTAAAAACCAAGTCAATTTCCACGGTTCCTTCCTTTCTGTCAGCAAAGCAGAAGTGCCGCTGACATTCCTCCTAAAAGTCCCATACTGCGGAAAAGCTTTCCTTTTGTACGATATGCCGCCCATGCTGCCTGATAAATCTGCTCCAGCTGTGCAAGATACTGTCCAAGGGTACTAAGCTGACCCTCCAGGTCGCTTGTCCCCAGAGATTCTCCCATTGACAAAAGCAGACTGTACAAACCCTCAGGAAGCTTCTGCTCCTTTTCTACAGCTGCACGCCATGCCTCAGAAAAGGAAGTGTGCATCTCCAGCCGTATCCGCTTCAGAAAAGAAAGCGGCGCATAGGTCTGCCGCTCGGCAAGTATCTCTATGAGTACAGGAAGCGTATCTCCATTCCATCGCATGAGAACACCCAGTTCCTCCAGAAATAATCGTAAGGCATTGCAGTATGTCACCTGCCTTTTCAGCGATGCAGATGCTGCCATACCGCACCCCGCTCCGCACAAAACAATGCAAAGAAGTCCTGCAATTCTCAGCATGACGCTTTCACCCGGCGTACTTTCTGCAGTTCCCCCTGATGCGCACCTGTACCCAGCAAGGCGATATAATCGAATACCCCTGCCTGGATGAGGCTTTGCAGAAACGGCCGCTGCATCACATCCTCCATACTCCCGGCGTGTGCAGCGGCGATAATATGTACACCGCATCCGTACATTTGCAGAATCGCGTCTGCATCCCCGGGCGTGCCGATCTCATCACATACGATATAATCAGGCGTCATAACACGCAAGGCAGTATAAGCACCCTCGCTCCTCGGGAAGCCATCGAATACATCAGTATGCAGTCCGATCTCGTACTGCGGTATGCCATGAAGAATCCCTGCGATCTCGCCTCTTGTATCAATGAGAGAGACACGGTTTCCCTCCCCCAGAAGCCTGCACAGATCACGAAGCATAGTGGTTTTACCGGCGCCGGCAGCACCAGCTATAAGCAGACTGGCACGTCCGCGCAAAAGGGTCTGCTCTGCCAGCGGTACTGCACAATCGCACATCTGCTTCGGGATACGGAAGTTCAGGCTGCTTATATCACGCATCCGGCTCAGTACGCCGTTCTCATATACGGCAGTTCCAGCAATCCCTACACGGGCTCCGCCCCGTAAGGTAATATATCCCTCACGCAGTTCCTGAACATAACGATAAACAGAATACTCACATACAGCACGGAAGGTTTCTTCTACCTCAGTGCGTGTCACAGGAATTCCCTGGTTGGGATAATCGGTGAGATTTCCATTTATCATTACAAAATGCTCCCGCATGCCCAGACTGACTGCAAGCGGACGTCCGGCGCGAAGACGGACCTCCTGGATGCGACTGCGGTCTTCCCAACGGATCGCCTGCACTGCGCCTCTTATTCTGGGAGCAAGATAGGAAAAGCAATGTTCCTCCGGTGTTTTTTCCTGACGAATTTCAATCATCCTGCCTGTCTCCTTTGTTTCTTCTTTGCTTCATCCTATGCATCAGAAGAAAAAAATAGAACTGCCGTCCTGAGACAGCAGTTTGATTGCAAAATGTGAAAAGCCGCATCGGTCGGCATTGTGCGTTCCGATGCGGCTTTTCTATCAGGGCGTATCAGCCCTTATTTTTTCTTGAAAGAAGCGTTTTCTTTTTGAGAATTACTTCTTCTTTCTGCGTACAACAGCTGCCACAGCTGCCAGCAGGAATGCAGAACCGCCAATTGTCATAACGGAGAGCATACGGTCTTCCGTCTTGGGAGAGCCTGTCAGATTTGCTGTAGAGCCCTTCTTGGTGGTCTTCTTTGTTGTCTTGCTGGTGGTTGTCGTGGTAGTTGTTGTTGTGGTTGTCGTTGTTGTACTTGTAGTAGTTGTTGTGCTTGTAGTAGTTGTTGTAGTAACCGTATCACTTACGATCGGTCTTGTGTCAGTTGTTGTAGTCGTTGTTGTGGTAGTTGTCGTTGTTGTTGTCGTAGTGGTTGTAGTTGTAGTTGTTGTTGTGGTGGTAGTTGTTGTTGTAGTAGACTCGGTTGTTGTAACCGTATCACTTACGATCGGTCTTGTGTCCGTTGTCGTAGTGGTTGTTGTGGTAGTGGTTGTAGTAGTAGTGGTTGTGTCAACGATCTTTTCGTCGTACATTACGATTGTCGTACCAGCCTTGGTCAGAGTACCATCCTCAGCAACGATGTATACTTCGCTGTTCAGAACTGTAAAGTCGATAGAAGCAGCGTAGTAGTATCCAGTAGGAGGAGCTGTTTCAGACAATGTGTATGTTACGCCTTCCTTCAGACCAGTAACCTTATGCAGTGTACCATCGGATACCCAGGAATCAATTGCAGTACCATCTTCAGCAACAACCTTCAGATATGCACCGACAACCTCAACGCCTGTCTTTTCATCGCCGACAACTTCCTGCTTATCGATATCGATAGAGAAGGTTACCTCTGTTGTGGTAGTTGTTGTAGTAGTTGTAGTGGTAGTCGTTGTTGTAGATGTTGTAGTATCTTCAGAACCAATATTATTGCTTGTTGTTTCGCTTGTGGATGTTGTGGTATCCGTAATAACCGGTCTTGTTTCTGTTTCAGATCCAAGATTACTGTTTGTCGTTTCGACTGTGGATGTTGTTGTATCCGTAACAACCGGTCTTGTTTCTGTAGTTGTTGTAGTGGTAGTTGATGTAGTAGATGTAGTCGTTGTGGAAGCCTTTGTTGTAGAAGCCTTTGTTGTGGAAGCCTTTGTTGTGGAAGCCTTAGTTATAGTTGTAGAAGCTTCTGTTGTCGTTGTAGAAACCTTGGTTGTAGAAGCTGCGGTAGTTGTAGAAACCTTTGCAGCAGCTGCATCGCATACTACGATTGCATTGACATTCTCACTATTGTAGTAATAGTAACCAGTCTTGGAATCCGCATCGTAAGCAGCCTTAGCTTCCTCGGCAGTAATGCTGGAGCTTACAACCTCACCATTTTCGATTGTGAAATCGATTGTAGTTTCCACTACAAGGTAATTATCCGGAGCAGAAACTTCTGCCAGTGTGTAAGTACCATCCGGGAGACTCTTGATCTGCATTGCTGTCTTGCCGGAGGTCCACTGTACGCCGTTTTCGATTGCTGTCAGACCGCTGTTCTTTTCAATGATAGCTGTCCAGTCAGTTACTGCACTGTTTGTCAGCTTCAGAACTGCACCTTCAACCTCTTCTGTACCGGAAACATCCTTCTTGGAGATTTCGATAGAAGAAACATCGTCCAGAACTGTGACTGCATTGTCTGTTCTTGTGAAGCTTACGCTGTCATCATCGGATTCTGCAATCACACCGTTTTCAACAGTGAAGTGGAATGTTGTTTCAACCAGTGTATAACCATCCGGAGCAATGGTTTCCTTCAGTGTATATGCACCATCCGGAAGCTTCTCCAGTGTGGTTGTGCCGCCCTCACTTACCCATACAATTGCATTGAGTGCGTTCGGGAGCTGTGTTCTTGTGCCATTGGTCAGAACTACATCAGACAGGTCTGTATTTGTATCATCCGCTGTCAGTGCCATTTCTGCATTTGCGAGTTCTTCTGTACCAGTGATATCCTTCTTGCTGATGACTACCTTGGATACTGCATCCTTCATAACAACCTTCTGAATCTCGCCGGTTTCTTCTACTGTGAAGTCTACTGCTTCAGCCAGTGTATAGCCGTCCGGTGCTGTTGTTTCTACGAGAACGTAGTCACCAGGAGCAAGCTTTTCGATCAGTGTCGGCTCATTGGTAGATGTCCAGTCTTCAACAGCTGTCAGCTTGGTGGTATCGCCGTTTGCTGCATCATA
>JAFURN010000012.1 GCA_017480865.1 Ruminococcus sp.
GCAAATACGCTCTTGGATGCCGCACTGTGAGACAGCGTAATAACCTCGTCTCTTCCGGCGAAAATTACATCATGCTCACCAACGATCGTACCGCCTCTGATTGCATGCATGCCAATCTCAGACTTCTCACGCTTCATACGGCGTGCATGACGGTCATATACGTAATGATACTGATTGTCACGTGTTTCGTTAATCGCATTGGCGATCATGATCGCGGTTCCGCTGGGAGCGTCGATCTTCAGATTGTGATGCTTCTCTACAACCTCAATGTCAAACTGATCGCCCAGTACCGATACGGCTGTCTTTGCCAGCTGTACCAGAAGGTTGATACCCAGAGACATATTGAATGTGAAGAACACCGGAATCTGCTCCGCTGCTGCCTTGATCTTTGCGATCTGCTCATCACTGTAGCCAGTTGTTGCCAGTACCAGCGCAACATTGTTGCACAGACCATATTCCAGCAGACCGTCCAGTGAAGACGGATTGGAAAAGTCGATGATCACATCCGGCTTTTCTGTCAGCTGTGCGGGAGTCTCCACAATGGGGAAATCGCTGTATACCTTTGTGTAGGAATCGATACCGGCAATTACTCTGCAATCCTCACGGGATTCTGTGCAGGACGCAACGGTATGTCCCATTTTTCCATTTGCACCGCAAATTACAATATTTGTCATATTCCTTACCTTTACCGCTGCTGCGGTATCCTTTCCGTTATACTCCTGCTCAGCCGATCAGTCCCTTTGCTGTCAGAGCCTTGCGCATCGCCTCAATATGATCGTCTGTCATATCACACAGCGGCATTCTGCACGGACCGGACGGCAGACCCATCATGTTCATCGCTGCCTTTACCGGGATCGGATTCACCTCGATAAACAGCGTATTGATGAGTTCCAGATATTCCAGCTGAAGCTTGGTTGCTTCTGCAAAATTGTTATCAAGACAATACTGGCACATCTGATGTGTTTCCTTCGGCAGAATGTTGGAAAGTACAGAAATAACACCCTTTCCGCCCAGAGACATGATCGGAACGATCATATCATCGTTGCCACTGTAGATGTCAACCAGATCGCCGCACTTTGCAGCCAGCTTTGCTGCATAGCTCATGTTGCCGGATGCTTCCTTTACACCCACAATATTCTTATGCTGACCCAGTGCCGCAATGGTCGGAATCTCAATGGTCACGCCGGTTCTTCCGGGAATATTGTACAGGATAATCGGAATATCCACATTGTCTGCAATCTGCATGTAGTGCTGATACAGACCCTTCTGAGAACACTTGTTGTAGTACGGCGTTACGATCAGCAGTCCGTCTGCCCCCAGTTCCTGTGCCTCTCTGGACAGTTCCACTGCATACTTGGTATCGTTGCTGCCGGTACCTGCAATCACCGGTACACGGTTTGCAGTATGCTCTACAGCACAGCGGATGGCTGCACGATGCTCCTCATCGCTCAGTGTAGAGGATTCACCTGTTGTACCGCAGATGATAATAGAATCCGTGCCGCCTTCAACCTGGAAGTCGATCAGCTTCTTCAGTCCGTCAAAATCCACACTGCCGTCTGCCAGCATCGGAGTGATAATTGCAACGCCTGCTCCGGTGAAAATTGTATTTTTCATGAGTTTGCCTCCTCGTTGTATTTCTATCATAAATTACGTATTTCTGTTCCTGTTTTATTGTCAGGGAAAATTATAATCTGCATGTTTGTTTGCAGGGCGGGCATCGCCCGCCCGCATACATACACTCTGTTTTACAATTGCTGTGCCCGTCTGGGAAACAGAACCGTTTTGCTTAATCCTTGTCAAAATAGCCCTTTGCTGCCAGAAGCTCTGCCAGAAGAACCGCACCGCCTGCTGCGCCTCTCAGTGTGTTGTGAGACAGGCATACAAACTTATAATCAAACATTGTATCCTCACGAAGTCTGCCGATGGATACTGCCATACCGCCTTCCAGATTTCTCTCGCTCTTCGCCTGCGGACGGTTATCCTCTTCAAAGTAGTTAAGGAACTGCTTCGGTGCAGACGGAAGTTCCAGTTCCTGCGGAACGCCTGCGAACTCAGCCCAGATCTTCAGGATCTCTTCCTTGGAGGGCTTGTTCTCAAAGGATACGAATACCGCAGCGGTATGACCGTCAGATACCGGCACGCGCAGACACTGTGTAGTGATCAGCGGGCTCTGTGCCTTTACGATCTCACCATTTTCGATGGTGCCCCATACCTTCAGCGGCTCCTGCTCGGACTTTTCTTCCTCGCCGCCGATGAACGGGATCACATTGTCTACCATTTCCGGCCATGTCTCAAAGGTCTTGCCTGCGCCGGAAATTGCCTGATAGGTGCATGCCAGAATATTCTTGATGCCGAACTTGCGGAGCGGAGAAAGTGCCGGTACATAGCTCTGGATCGAGCAGTTGGACTTAACTGCGATAAAGCCTCTCTTGGTGCCCAGACGCTCTCTCTGACTCTTGATGATCTCGATATGCTCCGGGTTTACTTCCGGTACAACCATCGGAACGTCAGCTGTGAATCTGTGTGCAGAGTTGTTGGATACGACCGGACACTCAGCCTTTGCATATGCTTCTTCCAGCGCCTTGATCTCATCCTTCTTCATATCAACTGCGCAGAACACGAAATCTACCATGCCGGCAATCTTCTCGATATCAGCCTGTGCGTCCATGATGATCATATCCTTCATGGATTCCGGCATCGGCACTGTCATTGCCCAGCGGCTGCCTACAGCCTCTGCATAGGTCTTTCCTGCACTGCGGGGAGAAGCCGCCAGAACCTTTACATTGAACCACGGATGCTCAGCAAGAAGCGTTGCAAATCTCTGGCCAACCATACCGGTTGCACCAATAATACCCACATGAAACTGTTACATTTTGTAATTCCTCCAAAAAATCTTATAAATATGAAAAAACCGGTTGAAAACCGGCTGATCATGCGATATAATAGAATAGTTGACACATCACAGGTTAAATTGTGTATGCGACAGCACTCCATCATAACGATGACAGTCAGAACCCTGTTCGGAAATCTGCCCAGACGCAGCCCGACCCAAACCGCATCTTCGGCATGCCAGCCTTTCTTGCCTGCATCAAGCGGATTGGTCATCCTGTCAGACAATACTCATCGGGAATGCGCCTCTGTCTCAGAACCCCTCGGTTCTTACCTCTATCATATCATTTTTGCGGTTGCCTGTCAATAGAAATTATTAAAAAATAGGAGTTTTCAAATGAAAAAGTCAGATTTTTATTATAACCTGCCGGAAAGCTACATTGCACAAACCCCCATAGAACCCCGTGATCATTCCCGTATGATGGTACTCGACCGTACTACAGGCAGCATCAGCCATCAGCATTTCTATAATTTATGCGATATCCTCCGGGAAGGTGACTTGATCGTCATGAACGATTCCCGTGTTCTGCCTGCCCGTCTCTACGGGGAAAAGGAAGGCACCGGCTCCTTCATTGAATTCCTGCTGCTGGAACAGAAGGGAGACAAGTGCTGGGAGATCATCTGCCGCCCGGGTAAAAAGGCAAAGGTCGGCGCCCGGTTCAGCTTCGGCGGCGGAAGACTGCTGGCTGAAGTTGTAGAAGTCAAGGAGGACGGCAATCGTGTGGTACAGTTCACCTGCGACGGCAACTTCTATACGGCGCTTGAGGATGTGGGTCAGATGCCCCTTCCCCCGTACATTACGGAAAAACTCAAGGATAAGGAGCGTTATCAGACGGTATATTCCCGTGAGATCGGCTCTGCTGCCGCACCGACAGCCGGTCTGCATTTCACCAAAGAGATGCTCGCTAAGCTCCGTGAAAAGGGCGTAGACCAGGCATATGTCACACTGCACGTTGGTCTGGGCACCTTCCGTCCGGTAAAGGAGGATGACGTTCTTGCCCACAAAATGCACAGTGAGCATTACATGCTTCCTCAGGAAACCGTAGACAAGATCAACGCAGCAAAAGCGAGAGGCGGACGTGTTGTTGCCATCGGCACCACCACCTGCCGTACCCTGGAGTCAGTTGCCTCCTCCCATGACGGAACACTTACAGCCGATGAAGGCTACACGGATATTTTCATCTATCCCGGATATGAATTCAAGGTACTTGACGGACTTATCACAAACTTTCACCTGCCTGAAAGCACATTGATTATGCTTGTTTCTGCATTTATGGGATACGATAATACTATGAATGCCTATAAGGAAGCTGTTGAAGAAAAATACAGATTTTTCAGCTTTGGAGATTCAATGATTATAATATAAAAGTTAGGAGAACACTATGTACACACTACTTAAACAAGAAGGCAAGGCAAGACGAGGACAATTTGAAACTGTCCACGGGACATTTCAGACACCTTGCTTTATGAACGTAGGAACAGCCGCAGCTATAAAGGGTGGCATTTCGTCAATCGACCTTAAAGAATTAAAATGTCAGGTTGAACTTTGCAACACATATCATCTTAACGTACGCCCATCTGACCGTGTAATCAAAGAAATGGGTGGTCTGCATAAATTTATGA
>JAFURN010000108.1 GCA_017480865.1 Ruminococcus sp.
AGCAATTGCGTATTCTTCTTCCACAAAGGGGTCATTGAGGATTGTAAGACCCTCGTTTTTTTCTACAAACACCTTAGCAGGTTCACTGTCGATAATGACTGCATCCACCTTGCCCTGCTTGAGTGCCTGGATCGCATCTGCACCCTTGTTATAGGGTTCTACAGTAGCATCTTCAATTTCATCTGCTGCATAAATATAACCAGTAGTACCCAGCTGTGCGCCGATCGTCTTTCCTGCAAGATCATCTGCACTGAAAACAGTATTCGGTGCAGGTCCTCCGCATCCGGTCAGTGCTGTACAGAGGAGTGCTCCTGCTGCAAACATAGCAATTTTATTTTTCATAATCAACATTCCTTTCCAAATCAGAAAAATAGATAAGTATAATTATAACAAAAAACTTGATAAAATACAAGTGTGAATTTGTGAACACTGTGGATGATTCCGCCTGCATTGCGAAGCGTAAAAAAACTCTTGACAAAAGAGGATATATATGCTAAAATAACAGAAATGACAAAGATGGGAAGAAGTAGCAGTCCCACGCTGGTACAGAGAGACTTCGGTTGGTGGAAGGAGTCCTGGCGCACTGTGAATACATCCCGGAGTCGGCTTTCTGAAGGAACAGTAGGGAAGCACGGGTGCGCCCGTTAAAGCGTTTTGAGGTCAGGCGTGAATGCGTCTGATAAACTGAGGTGGTACCACGGTGGAATACATCGTCCTCTGGCAGTAATTTTACTTTACGCCGGAGGATTTTTTATTTTCCGGTAAATGAAACATTGAAAGGATGGATGACAATGACTTTTTTTGAAGAATTGAAACGAAGAGGTCTGGTTGCACAGACCACGCATGAGGAGCAGATCCGTGATTTGATCGACAACAAGCAGATTGCCTTCTACATCGGATTTGATGCAACTGCGGACAGTCTGCATGTCGGACACTTCATTCAGCTGATCCTCATGAAGCATATGCAGATGCATGGTCACAAGCCGATTGCTCTGCTGGGCACTGCTACCGCTATGATCGGAGATCCTACAGGTAAGACCGACATGCGCAAGATGATGACTGTGGAAGAAATTGACTACAACGCAGAATGCTTCCGCAAGCAGATGGAACGTTTTATTGATTTCTCAGAAGGCAAGGCAGAAATCGTGAAGAACGGTGACTGGCTCCGTGATATGAATTATATCACCTTCATGCGTGAGATCGGCAGATACTTCTCTGTAAACCAGATGCTTACTGCGGAATGCTTCAAGTCTCGTCTGGAGGGTAAGGGTCTGTCCTTCCTGGAATTCAACTACATGCTGCTTCAGAGTTATGACTTCCTGCACCTGTATCAGAATCACAACTGCGTAATGGAACTGGGCGGCAACGACCAGTGGAGCAATATGCTGGGCGGTGTGGACCTGGTTCGCCGTGTTGAGGGTAAGGAAGTATATGCAATGACATCTTCTCTGCTGTTGACAAAGGACGGCAGAAAGATGGGCAAGACTGAAAAGGGTGCACTGTGGCTGGACAAGGAAAAGTGTCCGGTTTACGATTTCTATCAGTACTGGAGAAACGTTGCGGATGACGATGTAATGAATTGCCTGAAGCTTCTCACATTTATTCCGATTGAGGAAATTGAAGAGATGGAACGCACTATGGAGGGTCAGCAGCTGAATGAAGCAAAGGAGATCCTGGCATATCATCTGACAGAAATGGTACACGGCAAGGAAGAAGCTGACAAGGCTCAGGCGGCTGCAAAGGCTGTATTCGGCGGTGCAGGCGTAAGCGAAAATATGCCCACTACCACGATTGCAGCAGACGAACTGGAGAATGGCGGCATGGGTATTCTGAACCTGATGGTACGTGCAGGTCTGTCTGCATCGAATGGTGAAGCCAGACGTCTGGTACAGCAGGGCGGCGTATCCGTAAACGATGTGAAGGTGACCGATCCCAAGACTGTTATCACACTGGACGGCGAGACCATCATCAAGAAGGGCAAGAAGGTTTTCCATAAGGTTATTGTGGAATAAACAAATCTATAATAACGCAAAAGGCTTGGCTCCGAATCGGAGTCAAGCCTTCTGTTTTAGTCGATATATTCCACCTGAATCTTCGGGTTTTCCATTGCTGCATGGGTGAGTACACGGCTGAACACATCAGCTGCCCGTCCAAGATTTTCTTTCAGCTGAGAAAATCCGGCAATACGAATGAGAATGTCCTTCGGATAATCATTCAGGCAATCGTAAAGTGCATCGAAATTCTTTCCGTACCATCCCGGCAAGGAAAGCGTTTCTGCGAATGTCTGGTGCAGTTGAGGGAGATTCTGTATCTCAGCGCCATCTATTTTCAAAACGATCATACTTATTCCTCCCCGTAGAGCAGTTCAAAACTCTCGTAGTGATCTTCTGTGTAGTAGATCAGACCATCATTGGAAAAAACAATACGCTTGGCACCGCGGCTTTTTGCGCCCAGTGTATCGATGTCGCATTCGGTATAGGTTCTGCCATCCTCCTCAGGAAGCAAGCCCTCATAGTTTCCGAAGCGATTTCCGCCGATGCACATGCCGGGTGCATAAGGCTCCAGAGAACCGCCTTCCCAGCCGAGCGCCTGCGCTTCCTTTTTCGTCATGAAATTATCGGGCAGACGCTCGTAAATATGAATGTACAGGGCAACATCCTCCTTAGAGGTATACACACCATCTTCCGCGATGGTCAGTTCTGTTTCAAAGGATTCCTCCGCTTCTGAATATTCAGATTCCTCCAAAGCAGCCTGTGATTCAACCGCGGATGCGGAAGCCTCAGCTTCAGACTCAGCTTCCTCTGCAGAAAGTACTTCTTCAAGTGCAGAACTTTCCGCTTCGCCCTCCCACGCATATTCATCAGATCGTTCAGATTCCTCTATAAAAGAACTTTCCTCAGCGGAAAGGTCTTCCTGCTCTTCCATAAGAACAGAAGCCTCCGACAGCAGGGCA
This sequence comes from Ruminococcus sp., assembly GCA_017480865.1. Classification (GTDB taxonomy): domain Bacteria; phylum Bacillota; class Clostridia; order Oscillospirales; family Ruminococcaceae; genus Ruminococcus_C. The sequence goes on from JAFURN010000108.1 coordinate 2,954, forward strand.
GCTGTATTGTCAAGGACCTCTTCAGTGGTACAGCCCGTCAGATTCAGCGCACCCAGCAATGCCAGCAATGCAGCAGTCATTTTTTTCATCGTTCATTCTCCCATCTTTTTTATTGTTTGGGCACCATTTCTTTTAGTGTTTCCATCAATTCCAGATCATCCGCAGTTACCCGCATATTGGTGCAAAGTGTTTTTCCCTCAGCAGTCTGAATGCTCAGTTCAATGACACTGCCTTCGCCCACGCAGCCCGAAGCAGCAGCGAAAAACATGGGTACTTTAGGATGGTTCTCCCGGAACTTTTCCATCAGAGATTTCATACGCATCATAGCCATTGGATTCATTTTTTAATTCCTCTTTTCTTTGATAGATTTCATTGATTTTATTATATCATCTTTTCTTTTGGAATGCAAGAGGGTGGAGAAAAGAAGCATGGAGGTATTACAAATAATGATTGACATTTTCCATAATTTGTGTTACGATGAAAGCAGTAATTTGGGCTTATTTTATGAGTAGGGACTTGTATATGAAACATTCATTCTGGAAACGATTTGCTGCATCAGCTGCCGTCTGCGGTACTCTGCTGATGAATTTGTCATCGGGTATGTGTATGCTGGGGGCAGAGGCTGCTCCTGACGAGTACCATGACGACTGGCTCCATGTCAACGAAAATGCGGAGATTGTGGATATGTACGGCAATCCCGTGTGGATCACGGGCTGTAACTGGTTTGGCTTTAATGTGGGAAGTCAGGTATTTGATGGTGTGTGGTCGCAGAATATGCATGACATGCTGACACAGATCGCTGATCATGGCTTCAATTTCCTGCGTGTACCGATGTCTACGGAGATTCTGCTCCAGTGGAAAAACGGTGACCCGGATCCGGCTGTACCCAAGGTAAACCAGTATACCAATCCTGAATTGACGCTGGAGGGCGTTGAGGGCGGTACGATCATGTACAGCTTTGACATCTGGAACCAGGCAGTAGAATGGTGCAGGGAATTAGGCATCAAGATCATGATCGATATACACAGTGCAGAGACGGCATCTGCGGGACATCAGGTGAGTCTGTGGTATACAGACAAGTTCAGCACTGAGGATTGGTGTACAGCACTGGAATGGTTTGCGGACTATTATAAGGATGATGATACCATCCTTGCCATTGACCTGAAAAATGAGCCGCATGGTACAGCGGATACACCGAATCTCATGGCAAAATGGGACGATTCCACGGATCCGACCAACTGGAAATATGCAGCGGAAACCTGTGCTGCAAGAGTTCTTGCCAAGAATCCGAACCTGCTGATTATGGTAGAGGGTACCGAGGTATATCCGAAGTTTGAGGAGGGTGCAGACTGGACCTCTCAGAATATCGACTATTCGAGATATCCTTATAGCTATTACCACCATACGTGGTGGGGCGGAAACTTCCGCGGCGCAAAGGATTATCCGATCGATCTCGGGGAACATCAGGACCAGCTTGTATACTCTCCCCATGATTACGGTCCTCTTGTATGGGAGCAGGATTGGTTCTATGATGGCTTTACACAGGAAACGCTTCTGGCAGACTGCTGGTATGACAACTGGTTTTTCCTCCAGGATGAAGGTGTTTCTCCGCTGTTGATGGGTGAATGGGGCGGCTTTATGGATGGTGATAAAAATGAAGCGTGGATGATCTATCTTCGTGATTTTATGATTGAAAACCGCATCCATCACACCTTCTGGTGCTTCAATGAGAATTCCGGCGATACCGGCGGTCTGGTTTATGACAACTTTGGCAAGTGGGATGAGGAAAAGTATGCGCTGGTAGAGCCTTCACTCTGGCAGGATGCAAGCGGCAGGTTCATCAGCCTTGATCATACCATTGCACTGGGTGCAAACGGTATCTCTCTGTCTGATTATTACGGTGGAGGCAGTTCCATGATCGAAGGCAATGCCGGTGATGTAAACAGCGATGGTTCTGTCAATGTCTTTGATCTTGCAAAGGCAAGGGAGCTTCTGCTGATACCCCGGCCGGATGTTCTGGCGGCTTCGCCCGAAGACACAAATGGTGACGGAAACTTCAGTGTAACAGATGTAATACGTCTGGCAAAATATCTCACGGGACAGAATGTCACGCTGACTGTCTATAAAGGATAGATTCATTTTTGTGCGAAACGCCTGTTTTGCAGGATGAATATCATGAAAAATGCCTATTGTCACAGCTGCAGAATTTGTGTATAATATAAAGGTAACTCAGTGATGTCTGAGATTGCTGAAACAAAGCCGCATGTTATGATGGACAAATCATCACAGAAGCGATTTTATGACAGGAAAAAGGACTGATTTGGGTGAAAATCAAAAAGATACTCAACAATAACGTTGTTATCGCTGTCAACCGCAGCGGAACTGAAATCATCGGAGTCGGAAAGGGCGTTGGTTTTCAGAAAAAGTGCGGCGATATCATTGCAGATGATCGATTTGAAAAAATATTCACACTCACTGATTCTGTGCAGTATCAGAAATACTCCAAATTGATGCAGGAAAGTGATCCTGCTGCTGTTGAGATAGCCGAGCAGGTGATCAGTTATGTTTCCGTAAAGCATCCGGAGCTTCACCTGAGCGATATCATCCACATCTCTCTTGCTGATCATATTAACGGTGTTGTTGAACGTGTGAAACTGGGCATTGTATTGAGCAATGTCATCTGGCCGGAAATTCAGCGGGCTTATCCGGATGAATTTTCTGTTGGTATGTATGCAGTTTCACTCATGCAGGAACGTTTTCATACGGACCTGGGTGAAGATGAGGCGGCATTTGTTGCCGTGCACATTGTAAATGCAAATACAAGTAAAAACGCTGCAAATGCGCAGAAGGTCGCACGAATCGTAAAGGATGTTACAGTTCTTGCAGAAAGTTATTTTGATGTACGATTTGATACGACTACCGTGGACTATTACCGCTTTATCGGGCATGTAAAGAGCATGGCTTTTTGTATTCTGACGAACAGTGAAGCAGAAGAAAACGACGCAAATATTCTTGCCTATACAAAGAGCAAATACCCCAATATCGGAAAGTGCGCAGAAAAAATTGCTAACATGATTTTGCTGAAATACCGATATCATATTTCTTCTGAGGATCAGGCATATCTGATTTTGTACATTGAGCGTATGCTCAGAAATTGGAATGGCGCCTGAATTTGCATGAAAATAAAACAGAAATCCCGAATCGGAGTGAATGGTTCTATCTCCGGTTCGGGATATTTTTTGTCCGGCATCAGAAGTGCATACGGACGAAATTAGTTATCCCGAAGCAATGAACTTCGGGAGTTTTTGTCTATTTCATTTTTGTATAATAGAAAATCGCCAGCTGGGTTCTGTCACGGAGACTGAGTTTCTCCAGGATCCCGCTGATATAATTGCGCACGGTGCCTTCGCTGAGGAACAGTTCTGCCGCAATTTCCTTGTTGGAAAGTCCCTGTGCCACCAGTATAATGATCTCCTCCTCCTTGGAAGAAATATCGAAAGCAGCACCATCGAACCGGGATTGATTCTTCATCAGTTCCGGCAGGCGGCTGATAACCTCTTCGCCGAATACTCTTTGCCCTCGCATGACCGTTTCCAATGCCGGAGCAATGCCTTCAAAATCCTGCTTGAGGATATAACCCTTTGCGCCCATGTTCAGTGCTTTTACGATATATTCATCATCAGAAAATGTAGTCAGATAAAGAATTCGTGCATCCTTATGCTTCTGAAGGATGATTTCTCCGGCTTCAATGCCTGTCATACCGTTCATGCGGATATCCATAAGAAGCACCTCAGGAGCGTGCTCGTCATAAAGACGAATTGCTTCCTCACCGCTCCCGCCAACGGCAAGAATCCGGATGTCTCCTGTGCTTTCCAGAATTGTTTTCAGGGAAAGCGCCACCAGACGGTCATCATCGACTATAACTATATTCATTCTGTCTGCTCCTTATTTCTCTTAGGGATGGATACGAAAATACGAAAACCTTCTTTGGATGCCGTTGCAGAAAAAATGCCGCCCGCCTTTTCTGCACGCTCCCTCATACCGGAAAGCCCCATTCCGCTTTCCTGTATCTTTACACAGCCAGTGCCGTTATCCCTGACAACAAGCTGATAGAAGGCCGGATGCTCACGCAGCACAACAGATACGGTATCACCGTTGCTATGCCGTGCAACATTTGACAGGCTCTCCTTGAGAATGCCCAGCAAACAAAGTTTGATGCTCTTTGGGGTGTGTTCAGAAATACTGTTTTCCTGATGTACAGTGAAACGCTCGGTAAGGGAAGCTGTACAAGCATCCACTTGCTTTCCCAGATGTATCGTAGTATCATGCAGATCATGTACGCTGCTGCGGATGCTGGTCAGAGCACCATCCAATGTATCCTGGATGCTGATAATACTCTCATGCAGATTTTCATCGTGATTGAGAATTTTCAAAGCCCCGATCTGAAGCAGTGCACGTGTCAGTGCGTGTCCTACATTGTCATGGATTTCGCGGGCAATGCGGTTGCGTTCCTTGAGCGTAGCAGTATAGATCTCACTGTCCTGTTGCTGCAGAATGCTCTTGTTTTTTTGGGCCAGAAGGAGATTTGCCTCAGCTGCACGGTCACGCTGCTCCGTCATCATTACCTGCAGGCGATGCGCTGTATCAGAACGCCAGTACAGAAGAACAGCGATCAAAACTGTAATCAGGGTAAAGACAATTTGAAAGGAGACAAAAGTTCTTACACTGACAGCAAAAGCAACAGCCAATACAGCCAGCAGAGGGTACTTCCGGATCACCAGCGTATCATACACAAATACAGGGAATGTCAGGCAGAAAACGGGCATAAACAGGCAGAAGATGCAGTAGCCAGCCAGAATATATGTGCCATATCTGGGAGAAAGAATGTGAATCAGTTCGGAAATCGCTGCCGTAGCAATAAACACAAGAACAGGCAGGTATATATTGTCAAGCTGCATCAGTCCCAGTAAACAAAGCAGCAGAAGCCCTGTCTTGTCTATAATTTTATACAGATGACCGCCTCCTTTTCATATATTAAACTCATTATATCATATCTGTGCATTTTCGTCAACGGACGAGATTGTTTTCTACGGAATCAGTAGTTGTTTTTGCACACAAACAAAAGCGGTACAATGCAGGGGAACATTGTACCGCTTTTGTATATCAATTATCAGGTATTACTGGGAGGTTTGAGAAAATCAGTTGTACCGGATAATGAATGAGGGCTTAATTGCCATTGTGATTGCCTGCACATTTTAGAGGGAGGACTGTGCAGGCTTTCCTTATCACAATATTATAATACCACATCTTTCGCCTGAAATCAATGACAAAAACAACTGATTTTATTGCATTTCTGCTCATCATATATATCGTTTTGTTTAAAAAAATGATGGGATGAAACAAAAGCGGCACGAAATCAGAAGACGTCGTGCCGCTTTTGTTTTTATCTATAAGGGAGGATAGCGATAGGGGATAGTTGTGTGTTCATTACTGAGGCAATACCGGAAGCGCTGTAATCAAACGCACCAGAAGCCGGATCAGTGCCGATACATCAGAACCATTGATCTTGTTATCATCGCAGCAGTCTGCATTGGAAATCTGAACATCATTCAGGTCCAGAACCTTTGCAATATACTTATTGAGATACACAACATCAAGGAGGGTTGTTTTTCCATCCAGGTTTACATCGCCGCAGAGATCAGAAATAATGACGGTAGATGTAGTTGCTGTGGTTGTGGTTGTTTCCGCTGAGACAGGGGTTGTTGCAGATGTTGTCATTGATGTTGCAGATTCTGTCGTGCTTTCTGTGGCAGTAATTGTCGTAGCAGCAGTTGTTGTCGTTGTTGTTTCTTCTGAAGAAGTTTCAGAAGTGACTGTAGCGGTGGTTGTAGCTGTTTCCGTAGCAGAGGTAGTTGTTTCTGTTGTTTCAGCAGTAGTTTCTGTAGTCTCTGTAGTTGTTGCGGTCGTTTCTGTTGTAGTAGAGGTAGTAGTAGCTGAAGTAGTAGTAGTTATTTCTGTCGTGGTAGTTGTAGTGGCGGTAGTCGTTTCTGTCGTAGTAGTAGTAGTAGTTGTTGTTGTTGCTTCTGTTGTACTTGTTGTAACTGCTGCCGGCACTGCAAATACGGTATAGTTTACACAGCTTGCAGATTGACCATTCGTGCCGAGTGTTACAGTTTCGCCCTGTTTGATTTCTTTCTTGTAGAGGTTAAAGGTTACATCCTTGCTATTGACTGCGGATTCACCGGTATTTGTCCAGGTGCTGAGCCATTCCGGAAGAGTTGCGACTCTCTTATCCATGCCCACATAGACTACAATATCTGCAGCAGCTTCAAAGGTTGCAAGCGTTTCGGTTGAATTCTTTGCGTCGCATGCAGTGCGAATATATTCAGCAGATGCAACGGAATCAGGCAGACTTGCATAAGTTACATCACGGTCACCAAATACCAGATCACCTGCAGCAATGCTGCTTGCAATTGACCAGTTCTTATAGGTGTTAAGGTCTTCGACCATAAGATTTTTTATCAGGGTGCCATTCTGCGGATCTACATAAATGTTAAGCTTCCAGTTTTGTGCAACGCCGCCGTTACATGCCCACTGAACGACATTTGTGCCTTCTTCCTTAGAGTCTGACACAACGCCCAGGCAGCTTCCGTCTGCTGTGGATTTGGTAACGATTACGTAAGTGCCATCATCGTTTGCGACGAACTTGAACAGCTGTGCATCAGCGTTGGTGTTGGTGTAAATGCCGATGTTGGTGCCGTTATCAGGCTTACCATAATCTACATCCAGCAGATAAGTTTTACCATCTCCCAGTTCAGAGTAGATGCGGTAATAGCCATCACCAGCGTCCTCCATAGTCCAGATGGTAGCACCGGTAGAACCCTGCTGAACATTTGTGCCGGCTGCTGCAACGCTGCCTGCAACTTCAAGGAAAAGGTTGCTGTTTGCGTTGACAATCTGATACTTATGTGTCGTATCAATTACAGCGCCTGCCTTGCCATTTTTAAATTCGCCTACCTCAATATCCTTCAGGAACGGAGAATCATATTTCTTGGTGATCCAGCCAGCCAGATCATTATCTGTGATATACTTGATCTTATCCAGCGCATTGAATGCACCTGCATAAGACTGACAGAACTTCTTGGTATCATTACCGCTTCCATCATATGCCTTAATCAGAGAATAACCATAATGGCTGCTTGGGCTCAGGGAACTCTTATACTTCGGACTGAAATTCAGCGCACTTGTTCCGGCGTAGGAACCGGAATCGGTGTACAGGGAAGAACTGCCGCCGCCGCCTTCGATTTCCAGACCGGAAAGGCCTTCAAATCGGCAGTTTTCACTGAGGATATTGGAGCCATCGCCGCCGATGATCTGAGAGGAAGCACCGCTGCCGGAGAAAGAGTGATAGTCATTATAAATATGACCGCTTCCGTTACCGATCTGGGGAGTACGTCTTACACAATTGTTCCACCAGTTGTACATCAGGGATGTACGGCATCTTGTGGTTTCGCCATTCTGTGTGCCGTATGCTACCGTCCAGTATCTGTTGTTGAACGAACAGTAGGAAATGGTCGCATAGTCAGGGCTTCTCTGCAGATCGACGCCATCATAAGGTGTGTTGATCCAGATGAACTTACCGACTTCATCCTTGGTTCTGCCCAGTTCACTATTAAAGGTACAATGGTCGATCCAGATATTTCTGGAGGAATAAACATTCACCAGAATGCAGTTCAGACTATCTTTCGCAAGAAGGGTCAGGTTACGGATAACAATATTATCGCTGGGTTTATTTGAGGAATCATTGCCTGCCTGATTATTGGTACGCAGCTGACAGTCCTTCAATGTTACGCCATAATAGCCAGTAATTGTCTTGTTGCTCTTTACACGAAGCTGACCATACGGGTGAAAGTCAATGGTCTTTGTCATGACGATAGTCAGCGGATCATCGGAAGAAAGTGCACTGATCATTTCACTGTCTGTGCTGACAAAGACTGTATCACCCAGCAGACCGCCGATGGTACCAGCCTTTTCGCCCTGTGACACCTTACAATTTGCTGCATAGCCCTCAAGGCCATCCAGATTCAGCTTATATTTCTGATAAATATTTCCGCCATAGCTGCTCAGGGAGAAGGAATTGGTCTCAGGAGTAAAGGTCAGCGCCTGACCACTGTCATTGGTTACAATTTTATAGTACAGATAATAGCCTTCATGGTCGGTCTGCACACCTTCGATCTTCCAGCGCTGATTTGCGCCATCCGTATCCGCTGCGATGCTGCAAGAGCCACTACCTGCGGTCAGAACCAGACCAGTGGCAGCATGAACGATTTCATAAACACCTGCGCTGACGTAGTTCAGGGACCATTCTTCTGCATCGGTACCATTGATCTTGTCAGAAAAAATTGCACCGCCAGCTTCAGCTTCGAAAACATTTACGTTTCGATTTGTGTCACCAATTCCGATCAGGAATTCCTGCTTTGCATAGGACTCAGCTGCATCAGCAGTATCCGACATGCCGAATGTCAATGCTGGTGCGGTTGAAAGCAGGGTAGTTGCGGCAAGAAGTCCACTGAGTAATCGTTTTCTACAAATCATACATTCTCTTCTCCTTAAGTAATCAAATCGTACATGTTCAGATGTCTGAACATACTTCTTTCTTTCAATATAATCATATCATACTTCATGTTTTGAATCAATGACAAAAAGGACCTGCTTTATTGCATTTAAAATCACTTACAAAATCGGCACGATACCGGAAGTATCGTGCCGATGTTGCTATTATTAATAAGGGGGAGGAGATAGCTTTAGGAGTTGCTCACCGGTAGGTCAGAAATCAGACGAACCAGGAAGCGGATGAGTGCAGTTACGTCTGCACCGTTGATTTTATTGTCATCACAGCAGTCTGCATTATCAATCTGTGCATCGCTCAGATCCAGGACAGATGCCAGATACTTGTTGATAAAAATCACATCCAGCAAGGTAACGCTGCCGTCCAGATTTACGTCACCATATTTAATGACATTTTCCTGCTGACTTGTTGTAGAAGTAGTGGTTGTTGTTTTAGTTGTAGTAGTCGTAGTTGTGGTTTGCTTGGGAGTGGTAGTTGTTGTTTCAGTTGTAGTAGTCGTAGTTGTGGTTTGCTTGGGAGTGGTAGTTGTTGTTTCAGTTGTAGTGGTCGTAGTCGTGGTTTTCTCAGGTGTTGTAGTGGTTTCGGTTGTAGTGGTTGTAGTTGTTGTTTCCTCAGGTGTGGTAGTAGTTTCGGATGTAGTAGTGGTGGTTTTCTCAGGTGTTGTAGTGGTTTCAGTTGTAGTAGTAGGTGTTGTTGTTGTTGTTGTTTCCTCAAGTGTGGTAGTAGTTTCAGTTGTAGTAGTTGTTTCCACCGGCTTTTCAGTTGTGGTGGTAGTAGTTGTTGTGGAAGTTGTAGTTGCCTTCGGCGTAGTAGTTGTTGTGGTGGTCGCCTTGGATGTTGTTGTGGTGGTAGTTGCCTTAGTTGTTGTTGTAGTCGTAGTAGTGGTGGTAGTCGTAGTAGTTGTAGTAGTTGTAAATGTATTTGCCTTCCAATCCTGACAAGGATTTTCAGTGGGAGACCACTGCTGCACATTTGCGCCGCTTGCTGTACTTGCATAGCCAACTTCAACAAGGCAGGCGTCCTTGGAATTACGTGTAAGAATCGTGTATGTACCATCAAGGTTCTTTGCGAACTTGAAGAGCATTGCGCTGTTATTGGTAGAATATGTTGCAATTGCAACATTACCGCCGTCACCGCCGTTATGTGCGATCAATACATATGTAGGATCCAGAACAGAACGGACATAATAATAGTTTCCGCCGCCCTTAAACGCCTGCAATGTCCACTGCTGACAGCCATGATGACTTGAAGTCCACTGCTGAACATTTTCACCGTCAGCCATATTTGCATTCGGAATATCCATAACCATGCCGCTGTTTACATTTTCAAATTCGTAGATTACACTTGTATCCATAGCGCAGCCAAGATTTGACACCGGCTCAAGGATCCAGTCCTGACAAGTGTGGCCGTTTATTGTCCACTGTTGAACGTTTGCGCCGGCACCGGTTTCAGCGTTCACGATTTCAATACCGGACTTATCACCGGAAACCTTTGTACGGATCTTATAGGAACCGTCCGCATTCTTTGTGAACTTGAACTTCTGATTGTCGCCGCCGTTGTACTGATAGATGGCGATGTTCTGGCCGTCAGTTGCTTTCTTTCCGGCAACATCCAGCACGTAAGTACCGCCGTCACCTACTGCAGATGCAATGTAGTAGTAGCCGTCACCTGCTTCAAAGAGGCGGAAGGTATTCTGAGTACCCTGACCAGATGCACCCCACTGCTGTGCATTTGTGTTATTTGCAGCCTTTGCGCCATCAATGTCGATGTACAGACCGCTGTTTACATTCTTAATCATCCAGGAGGAGCCATCCACGAAATCGGCAACCGCACCGCCGTCCGTAACATCAGGGCTTACCAGATGGGGAGGATTGTGCTTTGTCACAACCTTACTTGCCATATCGCTGTCGGTGATAAACTTGATCTTGCTTTCGCTGTTGAAGCAGCCGGCATATGTCTGACAATATGCCTTTGTGCCGTTTGTGCCTGTTGCAGCCAGCAGAGAATAGCCATAGTGATTTTTAGGTACAAGTGTAGCTGCATAGGATGATTTGAAATTCAGTTTCGTGCTGGAGGATTTGTAGGAGCCGGAATCTGTATAGCGGGAGGTGCTTGTGCCGCCGCCTTCAATTAAGCTGCCGGATTCTACTTCAAACATACAGTTTTCACTGACCATATCAGAACCGTCGCCGCCGATGATCTGAGCAGAGCCTTCACTGCCGGAGAATGAATAATAGTTGTTGTAGATGTGTCCTATACCGTTACCGATCTGCGGGCATCGTCTTGCGCAGTTCTCCCACCAGTTATAGCACAAAGTTGTACGGCATCTTGTAGTTTCTGTGTTCTGTGTACCGTAAGCTACCGTCCAGTATCTGTTGATCATTTTACAGTTGGAGATTGTAATGTAGTCAGGGCTTCTGCCGTTATCCTTGGCATCCATGTAGCTGTCGTAGGGTGTATTAATCCAGATGAACTTACCAACCTCATCTCTGTTGCGGTTCAGCTGACTTGTAAAGGTACAGTGATCGATCCAGATCTGACGGGATGACCAGATGTTTACCAGAATACGGTCCTCCACATTTTTTGCAAGGAAATTGATATTGCGGATTACAATGTTATCGCTGGGATTGTCGCCGGCTGTACCATATTCATTGTTGGTACGGAGATAACAGTCCTGAAGCGTATTGGCGGAGTAAGATCCGACGATGGTTTTATTATCACGGATTCTTGTATGCCAATCACTCTGCATATCGAAATTTCCGTTTACAACGATTGTCAGCGGCTCTGTCTTATTGAGTTGTGTGATGAAGTCATCTTTGCTGGTAACAGTAACCGTAGCACCCAGCAGACCGCCGATTGTGCCGGCTTTTTCACCTTCAGAAACCTTAGCATTTGCGGCAAATCCTTCCAGACCGTCCAGATTCAGCTTGTACTTCTGGTATGTCGCACCGCTGTAGGAAGAAGTTGTAAAATAGTTGCCGTCAGGCAGGAAGGTCAGTGCCTGACCGGTGGAATTGTTGGTGATTTTGTAGTACAGATAGTAGCCGTCAAAGTCCTTCTGCACACCTTCGATCTTCCACCGCTGAGTTGCGCCGTTTGTGTCAGCTGCGATCGTGACTGCACCGGTGCCATTACCTGTAACGACATAACCAGTTGCAGAGTTTACAATTTCATAAACACCTGCGCTGATGTAGTTCAGAGTCCATTTTTCATTATCATCGCCGTTTGTCGTCCAGGAGTTCAGCTGTGAACCTGCTGTAGTTCCGGCAATATTAACATTACGGTCCGTATTGCTGATGCCGATACGGAATTCCTGTACCGGATAAGAAGCAGCAGCATCAGCAGTTTCTGTTGCTGTATGTGCTACAGCGGGCATTGCTGTGAAGAGTGTTGCAGCAGCCAGCACACTGCTCAGAATTCTTTTGTGCGTCATTATTATCTTCTCCTTTTAATAATTCATGATGCATGGGGGTTTCAGATACCGTTTTCAGCGGTTCTGCACCTGTTGACTGTTTCGTGATTCCAGGCATAATTTCCCCCTCAATTGCATCTTCTTAAAATACAACTGAGGGGGAACGGTTCGGTGATATTTCCTCAGATACACCGATTGCTTTTTCATCCTTTTGTCTCCTCAAACGAAAGGATGAAGCGTACTCTTTTGGTCAAAGGCTTTGTTTCTTTCCAGGATTCCTCATATCCTGAAGAAACAAGTTGTTGTCCCTCTATGCAGTTTCCTCGGCTGCTTGAGAGTTGTACATTTGCTTGTTGCAACTGCACAAAATCTTTCGTGTGATATTGTAATGATACCATATTTTCTGCCAAAGTTCAATGACGAAAACAATCTTATTTGTTGCATATATCGCCAGGTTTTGTGAAAAATGCCACAAAATATGCTTGACCATGTCACATTGTTTATGGTATAATATATGATAATATTGAGTAAAATCTGGAATCTTAGGGGGGAGCAAGGCATGAGCCGCCAGATGCGAATCGGCATTATCATGAATCGTATTTACAGAGAAACCAATCAACAATTGCTATCGGGTATATTAAAGCAGGCGTATTCACTGGGATACAGCGCTGCCGTCTTTTCCACACAGGAGGAGAATCAGGACGAAGACGGGCATTATGGTGAAAACAATCTCTTTTCAATTATCAATTTCGACTTGTTTGATGGTTTTATATTTGTGCCGCATACCTTTATCAAGCCGGAAACCATACAGAAGATCACAGGCTTTCTGGAGGAAAAATGCACAAAGCCTGTATTGTGTCTGGGGGAGGATTATCCGCAATTTACCTGTACCTGGCAGGATGACCGTGCGGAATTTAAAGAGATCGTGCTTCACCTTATCCAGCGTCACAGCTGCCGGAAGATCATCTGTCTGACGGGTCCGGTGCATACACAGGTTGCGCTTGCAAGAGAGGCTGGCTATCGGGATGCCATGCGAGAGGCAGGACTTGAGGTGGGACCTGAGGATGTGATTTACGGCGATTTCTGGCAGCCTTCTGCTGTAAAGCTTGGCAATGAGATCGCAGATGGTGTACGCCCCAGGCCGCATGCAGTTGCATGCGCCAATGATTCAATGGCAATGAATCTTTGTGATACGCTGATCGAGCGGGGCATTCGTGTTCCTGAGGATGTTCTGATCACAGGCTATGACGGAACTGCACAGGCGCAGTATCACAAGCCGGGCATCAGTACATATCGTACCTCCTGGCTTATGCTTGGGGTGCGTTCGATGATGAAGCTTTATGAGCAGATGATGCCGGGAGAAACCAGTACAGCATGCTGCTATGACAGTGGTCTGATGCTGGAAAATGCCAGCTGCGGCTGTTCGCCGAATCTGCGGCTGTTTATGAGCAATACGCTTGTGGATGATCATGTTATGGAGCAGCGTTATCTGGATAACAATATGTCCAATCAGCTGCTGAGTACAGAGAACCTGACCGATTTCTCTAAGATTGTCAATCACTGGGTTTATTATGTTTTCAGTCCGAAATATTATGAAAAGGAACAGTTTGATATTTGTCTGTGCAGCGACTGGGATAAGGTTGGAGTAGATGGTCTTGCACAGAATTATCGGACTGATCGCTATTCCAAACGTGTTTTCTCCTTATTCAATAAACCAGACATGCCTGAGGAAACCTATTTTTCATCCAAGGATATGTTCCCGCCCGGCTATCTGAAAGAGGATACCGTATCTGTATCATTCTTTGCACCAATTCATTTCCAGAGGCATTGCTTCGGCTATGCAATTCTGACGCTGAATGAGGTGGCAGACGGTTTCAATCTGCATTTCCCCCGATTCTGCAAGGATGTCAGCAATGGTCTGGAATGTCTCTGTGTAAAGAACCGTCTCAAGAGTATGACCTATCGTGCATTTCTTTCTGATACACGTGATACACTGACAGGTGTGTATAAGGCGTCTACAATGCCGCAGTTCTGGAATGAAATGTGCGAAAAGGCAAACCTTTACGGAGAGAATCTGCAGATCTGCATGGTTTCTGTGTCCGGGCTCCAGCAGATCAATGAAACCTATGGACAGGTGGAGGGTGATCAGGTTCTGATGCAGGTTGCAGCAATTCTTATGAGCTGCTGCCAGAATGGTGAAGTCTGCATTCGTTCTGCCGGAAATGTATTCCTGCTTCTGGGAAGCCGGGGCGAGCAGAGCGAACAGACGATGCCGTCTCCGGAGGAAATGATAGCAGAACGTATCGAACGCTATAACCAGACTTCCGGCAAGCCCTATCGCATTCATATATATACGGTTTCTGAAACAGAATCCGCACAGCTTGCACCGGATTCGGATACCATGTATGAAAAAATGAAAAAGCTTTTAGCTGACAAGAAAAAACGGGGACATTCCCGTGCTGAGCAGATCTATTATACAGCTTTTGCGCAGCTGCGCCGGAACATCTACCAAAAACCGGAGGAGGACTGGTCTGTAAAACGATGCAGTCATATTCTGGAAATGAGTGCTTCTCACTTTCAGCGCCTGTACCGAAGCGTATTTGGTATCAGTTGTATGCGTGACGTTCAGAACAGCAAGCTTTGTCATGCAAAGAATCTGCTCCTGCATACAAGTGATACACTGCAAAGTATCGCCGAAAAATGCGGATACGATTATTCCCATTTCATGCGGCTGTTTAAGAAGGAGGTTGGAATGACACCCACAGAATATCGGGGCGGTGTTCAGCTTCAGCAAAAGCAACACGAAGGAGGGGGCAGCAAACGGATATGAAGCGGAAACTTTTTTGGAGGCCGGTCTGCACGCTTGTTCTGACGGGTGTATTCTGCATGCAGACTGCTGCTCCTGTCATCGATGAAATTACTGCTGCTGCGGCTTCGTACCAGGGAATGCTTTACGAGATAACCAGCAGCCAGACAATTACAATTACTTCCTTTGACCAGAGTCAGACAATGGTGCAGATCCCGGAGCAGATCGATGGACTTCCGGTTACTGCGATCTCCGCAGGTGCATTTTCGGGCAATACTGCTCTGACAACTGTTGTTGTACCCAGCTGTGTGACAGATATCGGATGGAGTGCTTTTGGCTATGATGCAAACGGAAGGTTCTATCCCGTTACATTGGTCGGCTATAAAAATACAGCAGTGCAGACTTATGCGCAGGAGAATGGCATCACGTTTTCTTCACTGGGTTATGCACCGGAATGGTATTCACCGGGTGATATTACCATGGATGGCGGTGTGATGCTGGAGGATGCAAGCGAAGTGCTTTCTGTATATGCACAAAAAGCAGCAGGCAGCTATGCGCCCGGGATTCATATAGACAGTCAGCTTAAGGCAGCAGATGTAAACGAGGATTCTGCAATTGATTTGGAGGATGCCTCTGCAATCCTGAGTTACTATGCATCAGGTGCAGCAGGACTCAATGCTGACTGGAATATGATTCTTGGCAGAGATGCTGATGTTCCGAGACTTACCGTTGCTGCTTATTCTGATTTTGTTCAGCTCAGCTGGAATGCTGTACCAGACGCTGTATCCTCTCAGATTTACCGAAGCGAACGTGCCTGGGATAGCCCCGTACTTCTGACAGAGGTGTCCGGAGAAACATCGTATTACACAGATCATGTAGCTGATAAGGAAAATGCCGCATACTGTTATCAGGTACGTACCATAAAGCAGAATACAGTCAGTGATTTCAGCGAACAGATCAGCTGTGCAGATTATGACTCATGCCTGAATGCAGCAAAGCGCACACCGCATCGTGAGATTGTAATGTACAATTGTCAGGGGTCAGCGACAGAGGTCGCATCGGTCTATGCAATGACCGATGAGGATATCGCCTTGCTTCAGGCGTTTGAATATAATCAGTTTTCAGATGGCATGTCTATGGCAGAAAAACTGTATGCAGCACTTCTGTGGATCAATCGGAATGTAACCTATGCAAGCGGTACACTCTGGAATGACATTGCCGGTATGTCCTGGGTAGAGGCAGTTTTCTCGGAGAAGAAGGGACAGTGTATTCAGTTTAACGGGGCAATGGCATCCTTGCTTGCATATTATGGTTTTGATTCCAGTATGATACAGGGATACCGGGGCATATGGGGGAGTTCCTATTGGTCGCATTTCTGGTGCGAGGTTGCCATCGGCGGCAATGTGTACATAATGGAGGTCGGTAATTACGGCGAGGACGGAAACTGGCATTATTTCCTGACACCATATTGCAATACTACCAAGTTCATCAAAAATCAAATCAATCTTTGATGAGAAGGTATGAGAAGGTATAAGAAAAAGACTGTTGCAAATTATGAGTTTGCAACAGTCTTTTTTTAAAGCAGTATAATTCCATGCTCTGCACATTCCTTCATCATAGCAGAAGGCCATACAGAAACCTGTACCTCACCGATATGTGCCTTCTCCAGAAGCAGCATACAGAGTCTTGACTGGCCAATACCGCCGCCGATGGTCAGCGGAAGGGTACCGTTCAGAATCATCTGATGATATTCATATTTTTTTCTGTCCTCCGCACCGCTCAGAGCAAGCTGACGTTCCAGTGATTCTGCATCAACACGAATACCCATCGAGGAGATCTCCAATGCGCTGCCCAGCACATCATCCCAGAAGAGCAGGTCACCATTCAGCATCCAGTCATCATAGTCAGGTGCTCTGCCATCATGGCGCTGACCGCTTCTGAGCGCACCGCCGATCTGCATGATAAATACCGTCTTATGTTTCTTTGTGATGAGGTTTTCACGTTCCTTCGGTGTTTTGTCGGGATACATGTCCTCCAGTTCCTGTGATGTAATAAAGAACGGCGTATCACAAATTTCAGCAGTCAGCTGCGGATAACGCAGGCGCACCTTGCGTTTCGCATGCGCAATAGCCTTTACAATAAAACGTACCGCATCCTTCAGATACGCAAGGGTGCGTTCTTCTTTTGTGATGACTTTTTCCCAGTCCCACTGGTCCACAAAAATAGAATGAATGTTATCGGTATCGTCATCACGGCGGATCGCATTCATGTCTGTGTAGATGCCCTCACCAGCGTTGTAGTGGTATCTGTGCAGCGCCATTCTCTTCCACTTGGCAAGGGACTGTACAATTTCTGCCTCTTCTGCAATTTCCTTGATGGAGAATTCCACCTTACGTTCCACACCATTGAGATCGTCATTGATGCCGCTTCCTTTCTGTACAAGCAGGGGGGCGGTTACACGATCCAGCGTCAGGGCAAAGGAAAGTGCCTGCTGGAACAGATCCTTGATATATTTAATAGCGTGCTGTGTTTGTCTGAGTGTCAGAGCGGACTTGTATCCCTCCGGAACATACAGCTGTTTTGACATAAACATCATTCCTCTCTAAAAATGAAGGCATTTCAGTTGTAAGAAACCTTTACAACCGAAACGCCTTTGTTTCATGATATGAACTTCACACAATGATTATACATTGTGCGGATTTCTTTGTCAAGTATATTTTGTATTCATTTGTGATAACAAATCGCATTATTTTCCACCCCCCCAGGATAAGGGGGGAAGGGTTCAGGCGTTATAATATCATACAGATGCAGGAGAAAAGAATTCACCTGGCTTTCGGTCGATTATCTTACATTGCCGACTGTTCTCGGGTACAAGATCACGTCTCTGATATTGGAAACGCCTGTTACATACATGATCAGACGTTCAAAGCCCAGACCGAATCCGCCGTGCGGTACAGAACCGTATTTTCTCAGATCGAGATAATCACCGTACAGGTCAAGGTTCATGCCGCGCTCATTCATGGCTGCAACCAGCTTATCATAGTCGGCCTCACGCTCGCTGCCGCCAATAATCTCGCCAACCCCCGGAACCAGCAGGTCAACGGCGGCCACAGTCTTGCCGTCTGCATTCTGCTTCATATAGAAGGACTTGATTTCCTTCGGGTAATCGGTAACAAACACGGCCTTCTTGAACACCTTTTCAGAGATGTAGCGTTCATGCTCAGTCTGAAGATCGCAGCCCCATTCTACAGGATATACAAACTGTTCACCGGATTCCTGCAGCAGCTTGATGGCTTCTGTGTAGGTAACCGTTGCAAAATCATGAGAAACGAGGTCTTCCAGTCTGTCAATAATTCCGTTTTCAAAATGCTGATTGAAGAACTTCATCTCATCAGGGCAGGTATCCAGAACTGTACGGATTACATACTTGATCATGGACTCAGCTTCCTCAATAATATCCGGAAGTTCAGCAAAGGCGATCTCCGGCTCGACATGCCAGAATTCTGCAAGATGCTTCGGCGTATTGCTGTTCTCCGCACGGAAGCTGGGACCGAACGTGTAGATCTTGCCCATTGCCATTGCAGCCACTTCGCCCTCCAGCTGACCGGATACGCTCAGACCAGCCTTCTTTCCGAAAAAGTCATTGCTGTAGTAATCTGCTTCATTTTCATATTCCTTGGAATAGCCGATTGTAGTTACCTGGAACATTTCGCCTGCACCTTCGCAGTCACTGCCCGTGATCAGTGGTGTGTTGATATATACGAAGTTCTTGCTTTGGAAATATTCATGAAGCGCAGCTGCCATAACAGAACGAACTCTCTGAACTGCGTTGAAGGTATTAGTTCTGCCTCTCAGGTGCGGCATCGTACGCAGGAATTCCAGCGTATGACGCTTTTTCTGCAGGGGATATTCAGGCGGACAGGTGCCCAGTACAGTAATTGCGGATGCATTGATTTCGACAGAACCCTGACGTGCTTCTACAACCTCACCTTCTATCTTGAGGGAGGTGCCCAGATGCAGAGCCGGCTCAAAATCAATATCTGATGCCTTGTCTATAACAATCTGGAGGTGTTTGAGAGAGGTGCCGTCATTCAGTTCAATGAACGCCACGTTCTTGGAATTTCGTGCGGTTCTTACCCAGCCGCAGACTGTGACAGTCCGTCCGATATATTCAGCATTGCTGAAGACTTCTTTGATATCAATGTGCTTCATTTTTCTCATCCTTTCGTATTCTGGTGGCGTCAGGGGTAAAAAAATACTCCTGTCCTATTGAAAATAGGACGGAGTCTCTCCGTGGTGCCACCTAAATTACCGCAAAGCGGTCACTTACGCTTTCTTTGAAAAGCGTTCCGTTTAACGCACGGATACGGCGCCCCTACTCATCATGGCTGTGACGTTCAGTTTGCTGCTCAGGAGTGTTATTCGCAAGGACTCTGCTGTGCGGTTCACACTATCCCGCACTCACTTTGAGTGAGTCTCCTTGTTACTTCTCTCCGTCAAGGCATTTTCAGATATTACAATACATTATAACACCTTTCCGATGCGGTGTCAAGAGTTTTTTATGATTTTTCATTGCTGCCGCTGCCTTTAATCTGCATTTATATCATCCTTCCTATC